>CAZFRK010000175.1:0-6850 GCA_964521375.1 uncultured Rhodobacterales bacterium | reverse complement strand
GATGCCGCCTTGCAGCGTGCCTTGCAGGTCGGCGGGCAGGCGCCGGGACATGAGGGCGGCCACGCAAGGCAGCACGAAGCCTTCGGCGCCGTGAACGACCAGCAGCAGGAACACCAGGGCCGTCGAGGAGGCGAGGCCGAAGCCGACGCAGGACGCCGCGGCCACCGCCAGTCCGGCCAGGGCGAGCCGACGCTCCCCCCAGCGGGCGGTCGCCGGTCCGGTGCCGACCCCTTGAAGCAGCGCCATGGACAGGCCCGCGACGGCCAGCGTCAGGCCCACCGTGGTGCCCGACCAGTCGAACTTGGCGAAGCCCCAGAACGGCCACACGCCGATATAGACCGACAGGCCGAGGAAATAGAGCGCCAGGATGCCCGCCGAGGGCAGGACGCCGGGATTGCGCAGAAAGACGCGGAAGACGCCGAAGGGGTTGGCGTCGCGCCAGTGGACGGCGCGCCGGTTGTCGGGCGGCAGGGTCTCGGGGAAAAAGATCAGGCCGAACAGGAGATTGACCCCGGCGAGAGCGGCGGCGGTCCAGAACGGCACGCGGGTGCCCAATTCGCCGAGGGCGCCGCCGATCGCCGGACCGAGCACGAACCCGAGGCCGAAGGCCGCGCTCATCAAACCGAAGGCGCGGGCCCGCGTTTCCGGCGTGCTGGTATCGGCGAGGCAGGCGTTGGCGATGACGATCGAGGTGCCGCACAGTCCGGCGATCAGGCGTCCGACGAACAGCCATCCCAGCGTCGGCGCCCAGGCTTGAAGCACATAGTCCACGGCCAGTCCGCCGACCGCCAGCAGCAGCAGGCGCCGTCGTCCGAAGCGGTCCGACAGGGCGCCCAGAAGCGGCGCGAAGGCGAAGAGGGCCAGGCTGTAGACGGCGAAGAGGATGCCGCCGACGCGGGCCGCCTCGCCCAACGGCAGGCCGCCCACCTCCTCGATCAGACGCGGAACCACCGGGATCACCAGCCCGACGCCGATGCTGTCGAGGAAGGCCACGGCCAGGGCGAAGACGATCGCCCGCCGCCGGTCGGGGCCGGGCACCTCCGTCCGCTCCCTGGGTCCGATGGCGTCCGGTGTCTCCGGCATGGTCTGTCTAGTCGTTGGATTTCTTGACGAATTCCGACTTCAGGCCCATCGCGCCGATGCCCGGAATCTTGCAGTCGATGTCATGATCGCCGCCGACCAGGCGGATGTTCTTCACCTTGGTGCCGACCTTGACCACCGCCGAGGCGCCCTTGACCTTCAGGTCCTTGATGACCGTCACGGTGTCGCCATCCTGGAGTTCGGCGCCGTTGGCGTCGCGGATCACCGGGACGCCGCCGTCCTGGGCCTCCCCCGTGCCCGAGGTGGACCATTCGTGGCCGCATTCCGGGCAGATGAACAGGGCGCCGTCCTCGTAGGTATAGGCGGACTGGCACTTGGGGCAGGCGGGCAGGGCGCTCATGGGGATTGGATGTCCTTGTCGGTCGGAAGGAGGCGGGCGCCCGTCAGGCCGCCGCGTGGGCTTTCGCCGTGTCCTGGATGCGGCGGACCACGCTGGCGACGCCGTTGCGGCGGTTGGGGCTGATGTGCTGATCCATGTCCAGCTTGGCCAGTTCGGCGTCGGCGTCGATGGCCAGGATCTCCTGGGCGGTCTTGCCGGAGAACAGGATCAGCAGGATGGCGAGCAGGCCGCGCACGATATGGGCGTCGCTGTCGGCCTGGAAGGTCAGGCGGGCCTCGGGACCCTCGCCCTCGACCTGGTGGATCAGCCACACTTGGCTCATGCAGCCGTCGACCTTGGTGGTCGGGGTCTTGGCGTCGTCGGGCAGGGGGCCCATCTTCTTGCCCAGGTCGATGATGTAGCGGTAGCGGTCCTCCCAATCGTCGAACAGGGAGAAGTTTTCCGCCAGTTCGTCGATGGTCAGTCCGTCCATGGGTCTTTTGCTCCTTATACCCGTCATACCCGGCGTGGCGGTTTGTCCGGTATACTCGCCCGGATGCGGGGATGAAAGACCCGTCGTTTCTTCTTATGGCCGGAGGCCGCGCCTCCGATTGGAGTTGTCATGGCGTCGCTGAAGTTCGCCCCGGACGTCCGCGAGACCTGTCCCACCTGCACGACCCTGCCCGCCGTCCCGTCGGGGCCGGGGACGCTGTACCTCTGGCCGCCGCAGGGCCACGTCCTGGGCAAGCTGCGCAAGGCGCTGCCGGAGGCGACGCCCATCACCGGCGGCCTGCGGCTGCCCGTCTCGGATTCCCTGCTCGACACCTGCGAGGCGCTGGCCGATGCCCTGAAGGACCGGGAAGCCCGCGACGTCATGTGCCTGCTGGCGCCGGACGGCACGGCCACGCCGGGCCTGGACGACATGGCCCGGGTCATGCCGGTGGAGCGCCTGATCTCGCGCGTGCGCGGCGATTGGCTGGTGGAGATGCTGCGCGGCAATCGCCTGAGCAGCGCCTTCATGCCCATCGTCGCGGCCGAGGACGGACGGATCGTCGGCCATGAATGCCTGATCCGGGGCACCGCCCAGGACGGCGCCGCCGTCAGCGCCTGGCCGATCATCGACACGGCGCGGCGGGCCGACCTGATGTTCCAGTTCGACCGCGCGGCCCGCCTGACCCACGTGGAAAGCGCCGCCCGTCACGGCCTGGACGGTATGATCTTCATCAACTTCTCGCCCGCCGCCATCTATGATCCGGCCTTCTGCCTGCGCTCCACCCGCGCCGCCATCGACAAGATGGGCCTGGAGGCCTCGCGCATTGTTTTCGAGGTGGTCGAAAGCGAACAGGTGGAGGACGCCGGACATCTGCGCTCCATTCTGGCCCATTACCGCGAGGCGGGGTTCCAGGTCGCCCTGGACGACCTGGGGGCGGGCTACTCGTCGCTGAACATGCTCCACGCCCTGCGCCCCGACATCGTCAAGCTGGACATGGAGATGGTGCGCGACGTCGATCGCGACCCCTATAAGGCGGCCATCGCCGGAAAGCTGCTGGAGGCGGCGCACGGCCTGGGCATCCGCACCGTCTGCGAAGGGGTGGAAACCGAGGGCGAATTGGCGTGGCTGCGCGCCAACGGCGCCGACATGGTCCAGGGCTATCTGTTCGGCAAGCCGTCGCCGCGCCCCTCCGGGAGCGTTCCCCAGCCCGCCTGAGGGGGTATTTCCCCTTGGCCCGTCGGGGACCGGAGGACTATAGTCCGGCGGCCCGCGACGCGGCCGTGCGTCGGACCGGGCCTGTGAGGGTTACGGACGACGGACGCCGCATGGCGACAGAGGCGAAACGGGCATGGCTGGGACCGGTGCTGAAGGGCGCCGTGTCGGTGGGGCTGCTGGGGCTGATCGCCCGGCAGGTCGATCCGGCGAGCCTGATCGCCGAACTCGCCACCCTGCCCGCCGCCGCCTGGGTCGCCGCCATCGCCGCCCTCCTGCTTCTGACCTTGCTGCAAGGCTGGCGCTGGTGGCTGGTCATGCGGGCGCTGGGCGACGGCCTGCCGCTCGGACCGGCCCTGCGCCTGACCCTCATGTCCCTGCTGTTCAATCAGGCCCTGCCGGGCACGCTCGGCGGCGACGCCTATCGCATGTTGCATGCCCGTCGTCACGGCGTCGGCTGGCGCCAGGCCGTCGGCGGGGTGGCCATCGACCGCGTCAGCGGCGTCCTGGGATTGGCCCTGATCGCCCTGGCGGGCCTGCCCGCCTTCGCCGCCCTGGACGGCGACGGCGCCCTGACCGTCGGCGTCGCCCTGGTGGAAGGCGCCATCCTGGCCGGGACCGCCGTGCTGCTGCTGCCGCGCCTGATTCCCTCGGCCCGTATGCCCGGGCCGCTGCGGGGGCTGCGCGGCCTGTCGGCGGACGCCTGGGCGCTGGCCCGGCGGCCCCGCATGGCCGCCTTGTTGCTGGCCACCTCGGTGGTCAACCATCTGGCCTATCTGGGCCTGGTCGTCGGGTTGGCCGCCGGATTGGGTCTGGCCGTCGACGCCGCGACGCTGATGGTGGTCATGCCGCCGGTCCTGCTGATCGCCCTGATGCCCGTCTCCATCGCCGGTTGGGGCGTGCGCGAAGGCGCCGCCGTGGCCGGTCTCGCCCTGGCCGGTATCGGCCCGGCCCAGGCGCTTTCCCTGTCGCTCGCCATCGGTCTCGTCCAGCTTTTCGCCGGCCTGGTTTCAGGCGCCGCGGCGGAAGGCTGGCGCTGGGCCGGGCGGGTTCGCCCTTCCCCAGAGCCGAGGAGGACCGAGGGGCCATGAGCACCCCCAAGACCGTCAAGCTCGACCGCCACGTGGAGTCCGTCCGAGACTGGGCCGACGCCAGCGCCCCCGACCGCGACCGCTGGATCGGGCGCAACCGCTTCTTCTATGACGAAGACCTCCGCTACATGCGCTTCCTGATCCCCGAGGGCGCGCGCGTCCTGGAGCTGGGGTGCGGCACCGGACGCCTGCTGGCCGGCCTGAAACCGTCGCACGGCGTCGGCGTCGATCTTAGCCCCAAGATGCTGGAAATCGCCCGCCACAATTACCCCGACCTGACCTTCGTCGAGGGCAATCTGGAAGATCCGGGCGTCCTGGACGGCCTGGACGGTCCGTTCGACTATGTCGTCCTATCCGATACCCTGGGCTACCTCAACGACATCCAGGTCGCCCTGGAGGGGCTGCACGCCGTCTGCGGGCCGCACACCCGCATCGTCTGCGCCTATCAGTCGCACCTGTGGGAGCCGGTCATGCGGCTGGGCGAGCGGATCGGCCAGCGGATGCCGGGCCGCACCCTCAACTGGCTGGACCACCATGAGATCTCCACTTTCCTGGAGCTGGCCGGGTTCGAACCCCTGAACCGCGAATGGAAGCAGCTCCTGCCCAAGCGCCTGCTGGGCCTGGGCACGGTGGTCAACCGCGTGATCGCGCCGCTGCCGCTGATCCGCCGCCTGTGCCTGCGCCACTATCTGGTCGCCCGTCCGGCGCCCCATTCGCCGAGCGCCCCGCCGCCGTCGGCGGACAAGCCTTTGTCCTGCTCGGTGATGATTCCCTGCCGCAACGAACGCGGCAATATCGAACCCGCCGTCAAGCGCCTGCCGCGCTTCTGCGACGACCTGGAAATCGTCTTCGTGGAAGGCCACAGCCAGGACGGTACCTGGGAAGAGATCGAGCGCGTCCGCGACGCCTATCCCGACCGCCAGATCCGGGCCCTGAAACAGCCGGGCAAGGGCAAGGGCGACGCCATGCGCGCCGCCTACGACGCGGCGACCAAGGACGTGCTCGTCATCCTGGACGCCGACCTGACCGTGCCGCCGGAAGACATTCCGAAGTTCTACAACGCCATCGTCGCCAATCAGGGCGAATTCATCAACGGCACGCGTCTGGTCTACGCCATGGAGGGGGAGGCCATGCGCTTCCTCAACTATCTGGCCAACCGGACCTTCGCGGCGATCTTCTCCTACCTGCTCAACCAGACCTTCACCGACACGCTTTGCGGCACCAAGGTCCTGACGCGCCGGACCTATGACGACATCGCCGCCAACCGGCACTATTTCGGCGATTTCGATCCCTTTGGCGACTTCGACCTGATTTTCGGCGCCGCCAAGCTGAACCGGAAGGTGGTGGAGATCCCCATCCGCTACGCCGACCGCGAATACGGCGAGACTCAGATCAGTCGCTTCCGCCACGGCTGGATGCTGCTGAAGATGGTCGTCTTCGCCTTCCGTCGCCTGAAAATGACCTGAGGCGACGCGGCCCGGACCCCCGCCGTCGGGCGGCGGCGTCCGGGCCGTTCGCCAAGGTCCGTTTGGGGACGCCCCGGACCCTCCTACGGCGCCGCCTTGGGGGACTGTGGCGCGATGGGGTCGGAGGCCGGGAAGGTCTCGTCCAGGGATTCGTCCAGGCAATCCTCGTCGTGGGCGCGGCGGTCGTCCGTCCGTTCGTCGTCGGGTCCGGTTTCAGGGACGTCCCTCGGCGGTCGTCCGGGGACGCGATCCGTCTTTTCGCTCGGCATGATGTCCTCCATCCAGGGGCGTGCTCCCCAGGAAACGGCTCGCGCCGGGTCCGCGTTGCCGACGCGGACGCGGATGGTTTCCGGCCTGGAGGGCGGCGGTCGTCGCCTCAGAGGCGCACCCGGATGGTGAAATCGACCGGCGTGTAAGACTCGTCCAGCGTCACCGCCGGGCCGAAGGTGTCGCGGCAGAAGGCCAGGAAGGCCTCCGGCTCGGCGTAGAACAGGTCGTCCTTGCGCGCCTCGGGCGGGGTGCGCGCGTGCAGCAGGTTGAAGGCGAAGCCCCGCCGCGAGCGGGCGGCGACCGTCCGCAGGCTCTCCCGCACATAGGCGGCCCAGGTCTCGGGCGGCGTGTCCAGCTTCAGGCCGAAGGTCCCCGAGCAGAGGGTATAGTCGGCGTCCAGGGTCGGGGCCGCCGCCTCGACGAAGACGGCGCGGCGGTCGTCGATCCGCTGGGTGGCGGCGCGGACCATGCGCGGGCAGACGTCATAGCCCTGGTAGGCGCCGCCGCGCAGGAACCAGGACCGGCGCACGAGGTCGAACAGGGCGCCGTAGCCGCAGCCGAAATCGTTCAGCACCAGACCGGACCGCCAGCGGTCGCCGCCCAGGACCCGCAGGAGGCGGTGGAACCGCTGTCTCTGGCTGGCCTTGTCGCGCCACAGGACGCTGGACGGCGTGGCCCCGGCGCGGCGGAGGGTCACGTCGTAGGTCTCGACGACGCGGGCCAGGGTGGCGCGCGGCAGGGGCAGGGGGCCGTCGTCGGGGAACAGGGCCTCGCCCAGCAGGTCGCGAAAGGCCCCCGGGCCGGGGGAGGCCGCGTCGGGGGAGGGGGGATCGGCTGGCGCGTCGGGCGGCGGCGTGTCGGCGGTCAAAGGTCCATCCAGCCCCCCCCCCCCCCCCCA
>CAZFRK010000174.1:0-6872 GCA_964521375.1 uncultured Rhodobacterales bacterium | reverse complement strand
AGACCAGCCGGTCCGACGCCGTCGGCGAGATAGTCGCCCGCCGCGACGCGCTGCACGGGGCCGGGGTCACGGTGGCGGTCGGCGACGAGCGCGTCGAGGGCCCCTGCCAGGGCATCGACGACCTCGGGCGCCTGCTGGTGCGCGGCGGGCTCACGACGCATGCGCTGGGCGCCGGCGAGGTGACGGCGTTCAGCTCTGGACGGTTCTTCAGAATCTCCCAATGGAACCGCCATTCGCTGGACGGCGCGCGGTGCCCCTCGACGATGCCGTCGAAGTCCATATAGACCAGATCGGCGGGGGTCAGGACCTCCGCCGGGACGCCCGACGGCGTGACCAGAAACCCGTCGCGCGTGCGCACGCTGACATTGCCCGCCGTCCCCTTGTTGAGGCCGGACTTGCCCAGCATGTGGGCGGTGTTGATCAGGGCGTGGCGCAGGCGGATATCGGTCATGGGGGAGTCCGGAACCAGTGTCTGAAGTGCCGGAAGCCTCGTCCTTCCGGCGGTCGGCGTCATTGCGACTTCGCAAAAAGGCCGCTCAGGCCGTCCCGCGACGCCGCGCAGACGCCCTTTTCGGTGATCAGGGCGGTGACGTAGCGGGCCGGAGTGACGTCGAAGCCCCAATTGCCCGCCGGAGATCCCTGCGGCGTGATTGTCACCCAGTCGACGCGCCCGTCGTCGGTGCGGCCCATGACGCGCGTCACCTCGTCGGCGGAGCGTTCCTCGATGGGGATTTCCTTGACCCCGTCGTCGATGGTCCAGTCGATGGTCGGGCTGGGCAGGGCGACGTAGAAGGGCACGCCGTTGTCGTGCGCGGCCAGCGCCTTCAGGTAGGTGCCGATCTTGTTGCAGACGTCGCCCGAGGCCGTGGTGCGGTCGGTGCCGACGATGCACAGGTCGACCATGCCGTGCTGCATCAGGTGGCCGCCGACGTTGTCGGGGATGACCGTATGCGGCACGCCGTGCTGGTTCAGTTCCCAGGCGGTCAGGCTGGCGCCCTGGTTGCGGGGGCGCGTTTCGTCCACCCACACATGGATGGGCAGGCCCGCGTCGTGGAAGCGGTAGATGGGGGCTAGCGCGGTGCCCCAATCGACCGTCGCCAGCCATCCGGCGTTGCAGTGGGTCAGGACGTTCAGGCGCTCGGCCCCGGCGGCTTGCCGCTTGGCCCAGATGTCGCGGAAGATCTCCAGGCCGTGGCCGCCGATGGCGTAGTTGATCTCCACGTCCTCGTCGCAGATCTCCGCCGCTTGGGCATAGGCGGCGGTCACGCGGTCGGCGGGGGAAAGCGGCGTCAGGCGCTCCATCACGGCGGCCAGGGCCCAGCGCAGGTTGACCGCCGTCGGGCGGGTGGCGTAGAGCGTGTCGTGCGCCGCCTTCAGGTTGGCGTCGGAGGCGTCCTCGGCCATCGCCAGGGCCATGCCGTAGGCCGCCGTGGCGCCGATCAAAGGCGCCCCGCGCACCAGCATGTCCTTGATGGCGGCGGCGGCGTCGGCCATGGACGACAGCCGCGCCACCACCCAGTCATGCGGCAGCTTGGTCTGGTCGATGATCTCCACGCAGCGGCCGTCCTCGGCCAGCCAGATGGTGCGGGTGGGGGTGCCGTTGACGTTCATGGGGGAAACCTCAGCCCTTCAGCACCCGACCGGCGACGGCGTCGAGCTTCTTCAGCATCGCCGGGTCGCGGGCGTCGGGGGCGGTGATGATGGCGGACTCCAGGGAGGTGTGGCAGCCCTCGGCGCAGGGACCGGCGCGGTCCTTCAGCTTGGGGGCGACGGTCTTGACCAGGGCGCGGCCCTTGTCGGCGTTTTCCAGCAGGACCTTGACCACGGCCTCCACGGTCACGGCGTCATGGTCGGTGTGCCAGCAATCATAGTCGGTGGACATGGCGACGGTGGCGTAGCACATCTCCGCCTCGCGGGCCAATTTGGCCTCGGGCATGTTGGTCATGCCGATGACCGCGCATCCCCACTGGCGATAGAGCTCGCTTTCCGCCTTGGTGGAGAACTGCGGGCCTTCCATGACCAGATAGGTGCCGCCGCGCGTGTAGGGGATGGACAGCTCCTTGCAGCTTTCCTCCAGCGCGTCGCCGAGGCGCGAGCAGACCGGATGGGCCATGCCCACGTGGGCCACGCAGCCGGTGCCGAAGAAGGACTTTTCGCGGGCGAAGGTGCGGTCGATGAACTGATCGACGATGACGAAGGTCCCCGGCGGGATCTCCTCCTTCAGCGACCCGACGGCGGAGACAGAGAGGATATCGGTGACGCCCGCGCGCTTCAGGGCGTCGATGTTGGCCCGATAGTTCAGGGCCGACGGCGGGATCTTGTGGCCCCGGCCATGGCGCGGCAGGAAGACCAGCTTCTGACCGTCGAGCGTGCCGAACAGAAGCTCGTCCGACGGGTTGCCCCAGGGCGTTTCCACCTTGCGCCATTCGGTCTCGGCCAAGCCCTCGATGCCGTAGATGCCGCTGCCACCGATGATGCCGATCACGGGCTCGTTCGCCATGGGAGTCCCCTGTTCCTGGATGAAATGTCGGTCTGGATGATTGCGGGCCAGGGCCGGGGGTTCAAGGGAAAAGGCCGCGACGGCGGCGGTCGGCGGTCCCTAGAGCGGCTCCAGCCAGTCGAAGGCGGCGCGCAGCGTCGCCTTGCCGCCGGTTTCGACCAGAGGCCCGTGGGCTAGGACGACGCGGTCGAAGTCCCAGGCCAGAAGGGTGCGCAGGGTGGCGCGCAGGGCGTCCTTGTCGCGGAAGAGCATCCGCTGGTCGCGGGTCAGGCCGTAGCGGTGCCACACCCCGGCGCCCTTGGCCAGCAGGCGGAAGAACCAGGAATGGTCCGGGGAGTCGAAGCGTTCCAGCAGGTCGCACAGGATCAGGGTGCGGCTGGGGCGATGGTGAAAGGCGACCTCGTCCATGTGCAGGCTGCCGCGGATGGGGCATTGGTCCAGCACGCCCGCCCAGAGCGCGTCCGGCGTGTCGCCCAGGGTCGCCGTCCAGGGAATGTCCGGACGCTTATCGCGTAGGGCCGGGGAACAGTGAAAGGCGGCGTCCGGATAGGCGGCGACGAAGTCGCCGACGAAGAGGTGATGCAGGCGGTTGGGCGCCAGGACGGCCCGAACTGGCCCCAGGGCGTCGATCTCCGCCTTCAGGGCGTCGGTCAGGCGCACCGGGGAATGGATCACCAGGCCGCCGTCGGGCAGGCGGACGATGGTCATGCGGGTGCCGAATTCCGCCCCCATGAAGCGGAGCGGCTGGTGCCGGACCCAAAGATCGGGCGCGAGGGCCTGCATGGGAGGAGCCTCCTTCCGCTTCCGACGCCGTGCCTACATCACGCTGTGCGTGCCCCAGCGGCGGTCCTGGGTGCTCATGCGGTCGTGCTCTTCCTCGAACAGGGCGGCCAGTTCCTTGAGCACGGTGCCGCCCAGTTCCTCGGCGTCCATGATGGTGACGGCGCGGCGGTAGTAGCGGGTCACGTCATGGCCGATGCCGATGGCCAGAAGGTCGACCGGGCTGCGCGTCTCGATGGAGGTGATGACCTCGCGCAGGTGGCGTTCCAGGTAGCTGCCGGGGTTGACCGACAGCGTGCTGTCGTCCACCGGGGCGCCGTCGGAGATGACCATCAGGATCTTGCGCTGCTCGGGGCGGGCCAGCAGGCGCTGGTGCGCCCAGATCAGGGCCTCGCCGTCGATGTTCTCCTTCAGGATGCCTTCCTTCAGCATCAGGCCAAGCGCCTTGCGCGACCGCCGCCAGGGAGCGTCGGCGGATTTGTAGATGATGTGGCGCAGGTCGTTCAGGCGCCCCGGATTGGCCGGTTTGCCCGCCTTCAGCCAGGCTTCGCGAGCCTTGCCGCCCTTCCACTGGCTGGTGGTGAAGCCGAGGATCTCCACCTTCACGCCGCAGCGTTCCAGCGTCCGGGCCAGGATATCGGCGGACATGGCGGCCACCGTGATTGGCCGGCCGCGCATGGAGCCCGAGTTGTCGATCAGCAGGCTGACGACGGTGTCGCGGAACTCGGTGTCGCGCTCCATCTTGTAGGACAGCGAATGGGCCGGGTTGGCGACGATGCGGGCCAGGCGGGCGGCGTCAAGGATGCCTTCCTCCAGGTCGAACTCCCAGGTCCGCTGCTGCTTGGCCATCAGGCGGCGTTGCAGGCGGTTGGCCAGCCGCGCCACCACGCCCTGGAGGTGGGAGAGCTGCTGGTCCAGATGGAAGCGCAGGCGCACCAGCTCCTCGGGGTCGCACAGTTCGGTCGCCTCGCGCACCTGATCGTAGAGCGTGGTGTAGGCCTTGTAGGGTTGGCCGCGTTCGGAATTGTCGCCCATGCGGGGGCTTGGGGTCTCGGACTCGCCCGCCGGGTCCTCGCTGGAGGCGCCGGGCATGGAGTCCTCCATCCCGTCCTCGCCCGCCTGTTCGCCGCCGTCGGCTTCCGCGGCGCCGGTGGACTGCATGTCGTCCTGTTGGTCCTGGGTGGCCTCGGCCCCGCCCTTGGACTCTTGCTGCTCGCCGTCCTCGTCCTGCTCGGGCTGTTGGTCGTCGAGGCGGTCGGACTCGTCGTCCTCCTGCTCGGTCTGGGGCAGGTCGTCCTCTTCCAGGTCGAGGTCCTGGATCAGGCGCCGCACCACGTCGGCGAAGGCGCGCTGGTCGCCGAGGTCGGCCTGGAGTTCGTCCAGGTAGGGGCGGATCTTGTCGGCGGCCTCGCCGTGACGGGCCAGCAGCGCCTGGGCCGTCGGCCCGAGCGGCACGTTGCCGAAGCGGTCATGGGCGGTCAGGCGCAGGATCTCCGACAGCGGCATGGGATCGGCGCCGCCGTCGTCCAGGAACCCCTCGGCCTTCAGGCGGGCCTCCATGGCGCGGCCGATATTGGCCGCCGCGCCGGGCAGGCGGGTGCCGCCGACCGCCTCGTAGCGCGCCTGTTCCAGGGCGTTGTAGGCCTCGCGCGCCTCGCCCGACAGGGGCAGGCGGCGGGTGTGGACCTTGGGATCGTGGTGGCGCAGCTTCATGCCGAGCGCGTCGGCGGTGCCGCGCAGGCGGTCCACGTGCTCGGCGGTCATCTCCGTCGGCGGCAGGGGTAGGCGGGCCATGGAGCCGCTCATGCCGCCGCCCTGGGAGATGGTCAGCGGCGTGTAGGTGACCTGCACGTCGGTGCGTCCGCCGACCGCGCGCAGCGCCGCCCCGGTCGCCCGCTTGAACGTCTCGGTGGGCGTCTCGGTGCCCATCAGGCGGCTGGCCAGGGTCTTGGCGCGGGCGTCGGCCTTTTGCTTCTGCGTCGGATCCATGAGGGTCCTAACCGGAACTGGGAACGGGACGAGGGCGCGCGGCGCGCCCTCAGCCGGGCACCGCCGGGTGGATCGCCGATTCCGGCAGGTCCGCGCCCATGCAGCGTTGATAGTACTCGGCGACGATGGGGCGCTCGGTCTCGTCGCACTTGTTCAGGAACGTCACCCGGAAGGCGTAGGAGGTGTCCTGGAAGATCGAGGCGTTCTCCGCCCAGGTGAGCACCGTGCGCGGGCTCATGACGGTGGAGATGTCCCCGGCGATGAATCCGGCGCGCGTCAGGTCGGCCACGGCGACCATGGACGACAGCACCTTGCGGCCCTCGCCCTCGGCGTATTCCGGGCGCTTGCGGGCGACGATGTCGACCTCGGCGTCGTGCTCCAGGTAGTTCAGCGTGGCGACGATGGACCAGCGGTCCATCTGGCCCTGGTTGATCTGCTGGGTGCCGTGGTAGAGGCCCGTGGTGTCGCCGAGGCCGATGGTGTTGGCGGTGGCGAACAGACGGAACGCCTTGTGCGGGCGGATCACCTTGTTCTGGTCGAGCAGGGTCAGCTTGCCTTCGACCTCCAGCACGCGCTGGATGACGAACATGACGTCGGCGCGTCCGGCGTCGTATTCGTCGAACACCAGGGCGCAGGGGCGCTGCAAGGCCCAGGGCAGGATGCCTTCGCGGAACTCGGTCACCTGTTGGCCGTCGCGCAGGACGATGGCGTCCTTGCCGATCAGGTCGATACGGCTGACGTGGCTGTCCAGGTTGACGCGCACGCAGGGCCAGTTGAGGCGCGCGGCCACCTGCTCGACATGCGTCGACTTGCCGGTGCCGTGGTAGCCCTGGATCATGACGCGGCGGTTGAAGGCGAAACCGGCCAGGATGGCGAGCGTGGTGTCGTGGTCGAACAGATAGGTGTCGTCCAGGTCGGGCACATAATCCGAGCGCACCGAAAAGGCCGGCACCTGCATGTCGGACTCGATGCCGAAGACTTCGCGCACGGACACCTTGGTGTCGGGCTGGTCGACGGGAAGGTCTACACCGGCTTCCATGGGACTCCTCTGGGTTCTCTGAAAGGGGAAGGGCGGGGCCGCTTGGCCCGACCGCGGTCGCGGGGCTGTCCGGTGCCCAGGTCAGGGACTTAGGGCGGACAGCAATGTCTTATAGGCTTGGTTGATGTCCTTTAGCCGTTCCTCGGCCGTCGGATCCCCGTGGTTGACGTCCGGATGATGGATCTTCACCAGGGTCTTGTAACGGGACTTCAACTCGTCGCGGGTGAAGGGGTGGTCCAGGTCCATGACGCGCAGCGCCTTGTCCTCTTCCGTTTCGCGCCCGGTCCTGCGGCGCGCGGCGGCGCCGTCGCGGGTCCAGCCGTCACGGCCCCGTTTGACCTCGGCCTCCTGGTCGGCGAAGAACCCGAAATCGTCCTTCATGTGTTGCGACCAGCCATGGCCCCCGGCGCCCAGGGTGCCGAGCTTCCAGGTCGGGCGTTGCCAGCAGGTATCGCGGCGGATTTCGTCCTCGACCTCTTCCTCGCGCATGCCCGCGTAATAGTTCCAGGCCTTCAGCAGCACCTCGTTCTCGCCCTCGCGCAGCGGCAGGTCCACGAAGTCCTG
>CAZFRK010000173.1:0-6881 GCA_964521375.1 uncultured Rhodobacterales bacterium | reverse complement strand
GCTGTTCGAGACCGGCTACGGGCCGTCGGGCCTGCCGCACATCGGCACCTTCGGCGAAGTGGCGCGCACCAGTTGGGTGCGCAACGCCTTCCACCTGCTGGCGCCCGACATCCCGACCCGCCTGTTCGCCTTTTCCGACGACATGGATGGCCTGCGCAAGGTGCCCGACAACATCCCCAACAAGGAGATGGTGGCCCAGCACCTGGGCAAGCCGCTGACGCGGATTCCCGATCCCTTCGGCACCCATGAAAGCTTCGGGCACCACAACAACGCCCGCCTGCGTGGCTTCCTCGACAGCTTCGGCTTCGAATACGAGTTCCAGTCGGCGACCGAGTGCTACACCTCGGGCCGATTCGACGACGCCCTGATGCAGGTGCTGCGCCGCTACGACAAGGTGCTCAACGTGGTCCTGCCGACGCTGGGCGACGAACGCCGCCAGACCTATTCGCCCTTCCTGCCGGTCTGCCCGCGCACCGGCGTGGTGCTCCAGGCCAAGGTGGTGAAGACCGACGTCGACGCCGGGACCATCGTCTACGTGGACCCGGAAACCGACGAAAAGGTCGAGGTGCCCGTCACCGGCGGCGCCTGCAAGCTTCAGTGGAAGGCCGACTGGGGCATGCGCTGGTACGCGCTGGGCGTCGATTATGAAATGTCGGGCAAGGACCTGATTCCGTCGGTCGACCTGTCGGGCAAGATCTGCCGCATCCTGGGCGGCACGCCGCCGCAGAACCTGACCTACGAACTGTTCCTGGACGACCAGGGCCAGAAGATCTCCAAGTCCAAGGGCAACGGCATCGCCGTCGAGGAATGGCTGAAGTACGCCCCGGCGGAAAGCCTGGCGCTCTACATGTTCCAGAAGCCGAAGGCCGCCAAGCGCCTGTACTTCGACGTCATCCCCAAGAGCGTCGACGACTACCTGGCCCATCTGGCCGGGTACGCGGAGCAGGACGGCAAGGCGCGCCTCCAGAATCCGGCCTGGCACATCCACACCGGAACGCCCCCGGCGGAAAAGGCGCCGCTGGGCTTTTCGCTGCTGCTCAATCTGGTCGGCGTGGCGCATACCGACGATCCGGCGGTGCTGTGGCACTACATCAGCCGCTATGCCCCGGGCGCGACGCCGGAAAGCGATCCGCTGCTCGACACCCTGGTTCGCTACGCCATCACCTATTACGGCGACTTCGTGAAGCCCAACAAGACCTTCCGACTGGCCGACGAGGCCGAGCGGGTGGCCCTGGCGGAGCTGCGCGGCAAGCTGAAGGAGGCGCCCGCCGACGCCGGGGCCGAAGAGCTTCAGAACGCCGTCTACGAGGTCGGCAAGGCCCACGAGGAGACCTTCGGGTCTTTGCGCGATTGGTTCAAGGCGCTCTACGAGATCCTTCTGGGGCAGAGCCAGGGGCCGCGCATGGGCAGCTTCTTCGCCCTTTACGGCGTCGAGGAGTCCATCGCCCTTCTGGACCGCGCCATCGACGGCCACGATTTGGCGAGCTGATCTCCGGCGAGCTGATCGCCGCTGCTCGATGCGACGAAAAGGGGCCTCCCGCCACCGCGGGAGGCCCCTTTTTCGGTTCGACCCCGACGGCGGCGTGATTGGCCGCCCCCTTGGGAACCGCCTCAGTTCATGGCCGTATGCAGGCCCGGCGCGATACGGCTGTCGAAGGTCGCCAGCGCCTGATCGACGCGCGCGGTATGGCAGCCGTTCTCGATGATGTCCTTCTTCATCGACCACTTGGCGTCATCGAGAATGGCCAGCTTGCGGCCCGGGCTGAGCGGCTCGCCGGTCTGATGCTCGATGGCGGCGACGGCGGCGCGCATGCCCTGTTCGGACAGGGCGCCGCGGCACATGACCTGGGCCTGCACCGCGGCCTGAAGGGTCATGTACGCGTTGGCGTCCCACATCTGGACGCGCTTCCGCATGGTCATCTGGTCGCCCCGCGCCGAGGCGGTGTTGTCCTGGGCGACGGCGGTCCCGGCCACGGTTCCGGCCAGCAGGGTCGCGGCGATGGCGGTGGTGACGGTCTTGAGAGCCATGGTGTCCTCGCTTTCTTGCCTGTTTCAGGGAACGTCCTGGCCTGTCAACGCCTAGGCCCCGGGACAGGGTTGCGTGGACAGGCCGGGCGGTTCCGTCAGGCAAGGCGGCGGGACGGCGTCACACCTGGGCCGAGGCGCGGGCGAACTCCCAATACAGGGCGCGCGCGCGGGCACAGAGCGGACCCGGTTCGTAGAGCCGGTCGTCGATGCGCGTGCAGGGGCCGACCTTGAAGAAGTTGCCGGTGGCGAACACCTCGTCGGCGGCCAGGACCTCCTCGAAGGTGATGGCGCGCTCGACCACATCGACGCCGTCGTCGCGCAGAAGCTGGATGACGCGCTGGCGGGTCAGGCCGTTCAGGAAGGTGCCGTTGGGGACCGGCGTCTGGACCACGCCGTCCTTGGCCATGAACAGGTTGGTGTAGGCGAATTCGGCCACGTTGCCGACCGGGTCCAGCATGACGGCGGTATCGCACCCGGCCTCCGACGCCTGACGCACGGCGCGGGCCACGTTGGGATAGAGGCAGGACGCCTTGGCCTCGGTCGGCGCCATGTCGCGCGCCGGGCGGCGATAGCGCGACAGGGTGGCGGTGAAGCCGGTCGGCTCCGGCATGGGGGCCTCGTAGATCGCCAGGGCGAAGCGCGTCGTGGCGGGGTCGGGGACGATGAAGCCGTCGTCGGCCCAGAACACCGGCTTGATGTAGAGCGCCGCCTTGCGGGGGAACTTCAGGATGCCGCTCCACGCCAGCTCGGCGATTTCCTCGCCGGTCAGCATGGGGTTCAGGCCAAGGATACGGGCCGAATTCACCGCACGCTGGCAGTGCGGGATCAGGTCCGGCGCCATGCCTTCGAAGTAGCGGGCGCCGTCAAACACCGTGGAAGCCAGCCAGACGCCGTGGGTCCGCGGTCCCAGCAGGGCGGGATTGCCTTCGTGCCAAGCGCCGTCGACGTAGACCAGTCCCGCGGATGTGGCGATGCCTGTCATGGATCACCTGTTCTGTGATGAGGAAGGGAAACCGAATTACCCGGCGCGACGCCGGGCGGTTGATCAGGATAAGCGGCGGGTGGGCCACTTGTCCAAGCCCTTCCGTCCCGGCGGACGACGGAGCGGCGTCACGCCGCCGGGCGGGCGCCGCGTCGGGACGGCGGGGCCGAGGTTCGGTGGCGCCCTACTGGCTGACCCACAGGACGCGGGCCATCCAGTCGATGTCTCCGCTGTCCAGGGCACGGTCGGGAAAGTCCGGATTGAGGGAGCGCAGTTCGACCCGATTGGCGGTCTGGCGGGTCAGTTCCTTGACCATGACCTCGCCGTCGCGGGTGCGCACCACCACGCGGTCGCCTTTGCGCAGGCCGCCCGTGGGGGAGACGATCAGGCGGTCGCCGTCGCGATAGACCGGCTCCATGGAGTCGCCGGACACTTCCAGCGCGTAGGCGTGGGGGTCGCCCAGTTCGGGAAAGCGGATTTCGTCCCAGCCGCCGCCGGTGGGATAGCCCGCGTCGTCGAAGAAGCCCGCCGTCCCGGCCTGGGCGAAGCCGATCAGGGGGACGGTCTGGGCCGTCCGCGCCGGGGCGCCGTCGCGCGCGTGAGCGACGAAGGCGTCCAGGGAGACGCCGGTGGCCGCCAGGATCTTGGCGATGCTCTCGGTGGACGGCCAACGGGCCTTGCCCTCGCGCGTGACGCGCTTGGACTTGTTGAAGGTGGTCGGGTCCAGCCCCGACGCGCGCGCCAAGCCCGAGGGCGAGAGCCCGCGGTCCTGGGCCAGACGGTCGATGGCCCGCCATATGTCCGAATGGCGCAACATGGGAGCATGATCTTATAGGTCTGATTTCATGTCAGCAGGAATAAAAGCATATTTTTCTGGACGGGCATGAGGGGAACGTCCTAAAACCTGCGGGTGTTCGTGAAATGTTCTCCGCGTCGTCGGGCGGTCTGGCCGGCGGCAATCCGTCGGAAGGAGGTCCCCATGCGTCGAGACCGTTTCGTTCCCCGCCCCCTCAGCCATCGTCCGGCCACCGCCTTCGCCACGGTGGAGGCGGCCTGGATGTGGTTCTGGCAATGTCAGGCGTCGCGCGACGCCGGGGCGCGCGTCGTCGCCGACGCCGGGGCGGTCGCCCGTCCCTGCGACCCGGACGATATCTACCGCGTCGTCGCCCGCCTTCATCGGGCGCGCGACCTGACCGTGCCGCAGCTTCATGTGTTGGTCCGCCATGGGCGGCGACTGGTGCCGCCGGACGGGCGGGTGCCGGAGGAGGCCGCCGCCGCGCGCCTGTGGGCGGAGGCCCTGGGCCGCCTGGAGGCGTCCTTGATCGCCAAGGGCATCGTCGCCGCGCCGGACGCCGTCTCGGAGTCCCCGTCGGACGCCGCCCCGGGAGGCGGACGATGACACCCGCCGCTCCCGCTCCCGCTCCCGCCCCCGCCCGCGATACCGCCGTCGTGGTGTTCACCGACGCCGCCGACCTGCCGTGGCTGCGTCTTCTGCGACCGGGCTTCCGCCATTGCTTCGCGGTCCTGCGGCGCGGCGGGGCCTGGGTGGCGCTGGACCCGCTGGCCCATGTGACGCGCCTGGAGCTGGTGCCGGGCAGCCTGGCCCGCGACGCCGCCGCCGTCGCCGCCGTCTATCGGGCCTTGGGCGCGGCGGCGCTGGTCGTCGAAGTGCGCGAGCCGCCGCGCCGTCTGGCCCCCATCCGCCCCTACACCTGCGTCGAGGCGGTCAAGCGCCTGATCGGGCGCCGCGCGCCGCGCGTCGTGACCCCGTGGCAACTGCATCGTCTTCTGAATGAGGAGAATAAAATCATAAAACAGGAAAATATTCTTGACATGGCGCGGCGGCGCGGGTAGAAAGGTCTCGTCAACGCCAGACGTGCGTCCACATCGGTCCCCGGCCTCCCGCCGGTGGCCGTTTTGCTTTTGGGTCCTTCGCGCAGAGAGGAAAGGAGCCGCCATGGCCGCCTTCAGTTCCCTGTCGTCCGCTCTCGGCGGCGGTTTAAACCCCTTCCAGGCCGTTTGGGCGCCGTTGCTGGGCGCGGCGGTCAGCCAGACCCGCGCCGACCCGGTCGCCTCCGACCCGGCGGATATCCTCGCCGTGTCCGGGACGGCGTCCGACCTGTCCCTGGGACCGTCGGCCTCCTCGGAAACGACGTCCGCGGTCGAGGAGGTGACGGTCGATGAGACGGGGGGCGACGAGACGGGGGCGGGTGAGACGGAGGCCGGGGACAAGACCGCCTCGGCCGCGGAGGAGGTCCGGCGATCCGGGCGACCGTCGCTGATCGCCACCTCCCTGCGCGGCGTCCTGACGCCGCGTCCCGGCGGCCTGGTCCGCAAGACCCTGTTGGGAGAATGAGATGACCACCGCCCCGTCTTTCCCGCCGACCACGTCCTCGTCCTCCCCGCCGCCGTCCTTCCCGCCGGTGTCGGAGGAGGACATCCGGCGCCTGCTCGACCGCTGGCGTCGCGCCCGCGACCGGCGGACCGCCTGGGAAGCCCATTGGCGGGATTGTTACGATGTCGCCCTGCCGCAACGCGAGGTGACCCTGGGCGCGGCGCCCGGCGGCAAGCGCACCGACCATCTGTTCGACGGCACGGCGCCCGACGCCGTGGACCAATTGGCGGCCAGCCTTCTGGCCGAGCTGACCCCGCCCTGGGCCGCCTGGTTCGGCCTGGAGGGCGGTCCCGGCATGAGCGAGGACGAGCGGGCCGCCGTGGCGCCGCTTCTGGAAGAGGCCGCCGAAACCGCCCGCCTGCATTTCGAACGGTCGGGCTTCGCCGTCGAGATGCATCAGGCGTTCCTGGATCTGGTGACCGTGGGCACGGCCTGCCTGTTGTTCGAGGAAGCGGCGCCGGGCGAGCCGACGGCCTTCCGCTTCACCGCCGTTCCCATGGCCGATCTGGTGGTGGAGGAGGGGCCGCGCGGCCATCTGGACACCACCTTCCGGCGCGCCGACATGACCCTGGCGGCCTTGCGCGACCGCTTTCCCGGCGCCGCTCCTCCCGAGGTGGTGGCGCGGCGGGCGGCGGACGATCCCGACCACCGCTTTCCCGTCCTGGAAGCCGTGGTGCCCGACGGCGGCGCCTACGCCTATGCCGCGCTTTTGCTGGAAGACGACGGGGCGGCGCGGGGCAGTGGCGGGGCGACGGTGCTGGCCGCCGGGCGCTTCGCCGCCAATCCCTTCATCACCTTCCGCTGGCTGAAGGCGCCGGGAGAGGTCTACGGGCGATCGCCGGTCATGAAGGCGCTGCCCGACATTCGAACCGCCAACAAGGTGGTCGAGCTGATCCTGAAGAACGCCTCGATCTCCGTCACCGGCATCTGGCAGGCCGAGGACGACGGCGTGCTCAATCCCGCCACCGTGCGGCTGGTGTCCGGCGCCATCATCCCCAAGGCCGCCGGATCGTCCGGCCTGACGCCGCTGGAGGCGCCGGGGCGCTTCGACGTCAGCCAGTTGGTGCTGGACGACCTGCGGGCGCGCATCCGCCACGCCCTTCTGGCCGACCGTCTGGCCCAGGTGGAGACGCCGCGCATGACCGCCACCGAGGTCCTGGAGCGGACGGCGGAGATGGCCCGCGTCCTGGGCGCCACCTACGGGCGCCTTCAGGCCGAGCTTCTGACGCCGCTGGTGATGCGCGCCGTCGCCATCCTGCGGCGGCGCGGCGAGGTGCCCGCCGTGCATCTGGACGGTCGCTTGGTCGACCTGCGGTACCGCTCGCCCCTGGCCCGCCAGCAGGCGCGGCAGGACGCGCAATCCACGCTTCTGTGGCTTCAGAGCGTGACCGCGTTGGGACCGGAGGCCCTGGCCGCGGTCGATCTTCCGGCGGCGGCCCGCGCCCTGGGCCGGGCGCTGGGGGTGCCCGCCGATCT
>CAZFRK010000172.1:0-6908 GCA_964521375.1 uncultured Rhodobacterales bacterium | reverse complement strand
GGGCGGCGGCCTCGCGTTCGGCCTCGGTGCGTTCCTGGAGTTGGGCCTTTTCCTCGAACAGATGGGCCAGCCGCGCCTTCTGTCCTTCCAGCCGCTTGGCGGCGATGGCGATGTCGTCGCGCCGCCGGTCGATCTCCTTGCGCACGACCGCCAGTTCCGCCAGTTCGCCGCGCAGGACGCGGGCCTTGTCCTGCAACTCGGGCACCGAGGCGCGCAGGAGAATGGCCGACCGCACCACGTCGTCGACCGGCACGGGCTGGATGGCGACCGCCTGCGGCGGTCGCAGGGCCAGCCGTTCCAGGGCGGTCAGGACCCGGGTCATCTGGGTCTCGCGGGTTCCGAGTTCCCGCTTCAGGCGGGCTTCCTTGGTCCGCAGCTCGCCGAGGCGGGCCTCCAGGGACGACAGTCGTTCCTCGGTGTCCTGGGCGTCGGCCGCCGCCCGCACCAGATCCTGCTTGAGCCGGGCGGCGTCCTCGGCCAACAGCTTGGCTTTCTCGCCCAGGGCCTTTTCGCGGTCGCGGCTTTGCTCCAACTGCTTTTCGACGCGCTCCAGCTTCGCCTCGGGGCGCGCCTCCGGCACCGGTGCCGCCTGGACACCGGGACCAAGGAGGGCGACGGGCAGGGCCGCCGCCAGACGGAGGACGGACTTAGCCGTTGGCGACGACACGGTGCTCCTGTTCGGCCCCCTGGGTCAGCGGCCGCCCGGTCATCTCGGCGGGCTGCTCCAGGTTCATGAGGGACAGGACGGTGGGGGCGAGGTCGGCCAGGCGACCGTCGCGCAGGGCGGTGATGCCCGCCGGGGCGTTGACCAGCCGGGCGTAGACCTTGCCCACCGTATGGGCGGTGTAGGGGCCGCCGGTCTCGGGGTCCTTCATAAGCTCGGCGTTGCCGTGGTCGGCGGTGACGATCATCGCCCCGCCGACGTCCTCGATCGCCTCGCGCAGGCGGCCGAGCGCGGCGTCGACGGCCTCGGCGGCCTTCATGGCGGCTTCCATGATGCCCGTATGGCCGACCATGTCGCCGTTGGCGTAGTTGACCACGATCAGGTCGTAGCCGCCGTCGCGGATGGCCTCTTCCAACTTGTCGGTGACTTCCGGGGCGCTCATTTCCGGTTGCAGGTCGTAGGTGGCGACCTTGGGCGAGGGCACCAGAATACGGTCCTCGCCCTCGTACCGCCGCTCCTCGCCGCCGTTGAGGAAGAAGGTGACGTGGGCGTACTTCTCGGTCTCGGCGATGCGCAGCTGCCGCTTGCCCGCCTTGGACACCACCTCGCCCAGGATGCCGGTCAGTTCCTCGGGCGGGAACAGGGTGTCCATATAGGCGGTATGGGCCACCGAATACTGAGTCATCATGGCGGCGGCGGCGAAGACCACCGGGGTCCCGCGGTCGAAACCGTCGAACTCCGGATCGAGCATGGCGGCGGTGATCTCGCGGGCGCGGTCGGCGCGGAAGTTGGCCATCAGCACGCCGTCGCCGTGCTTCATGCCGTCATAGTCGCCGATCACCACGGGCAGGACGAATTCGTCGTTCTTTCCGGCCTCGTAACTCTTGTCGATGGCGGTCACGGCGTCGGGCTGGCGCTCGCCCTTGGCCTTGACCATGGCGTCGTAGGCCAACTGAACCCGGTCCCACCGGCTGTCGCGGTCCATGGCGTAGTAGCGCCCCGACAGCGTGGCGATGGACATCTTGGGCAGTTCGCGCGTGTCCTTCAGGAAGGTCTCGACGAAGTCCCGCGCCGACTGAGGCGGCGTGTCGCGACCGTCCAGGAAGGCGTGAATCTTGACCGGAACGCCTTCGCCGTTCAGCACCTCGGCCAGGGCGGCGATGTGCTTCTGGTGGGAGTGCACGCCGCCCGGACTCATCAGGCCCAGAAGGTGGGCGGTGCCGCCGCTCTTCTTCAGGTTGGTGATGAAGGCGCGCAGATGGTCGTTCTCGGCCAGCGCGCCGTCGGCGACGCAGGTGTCGATGCGCGGCAGATCCTGCATCACCACGCGCCCGGCGCCGATGTTCATATGGCCGACCTCGGAGTTGCCCATCTGCCCGGCGGGCAGGCCGACATCGTTGCCCGACGTCTCGATCAGGCCGCCGGGGCAGTCGCGCAGGATGGCGTCCCAGTTCGGGGTGGTCGCCTGGGCGATGGCGTTGTCCTGGGTTTCTTCGCGGTACCCCCAGCCGTCCAGAATGCACAGGACGACGGGCTTCGGCGTTGCGCGATCGGTCATGCCGCTGACAGCTCCGTTGGAGTGATGGCCCTGGCGGGCGCGGGTAATCGCCCCTCAATATAGGCAAAACGCCGCGCTTTGGTAGGGGTTCCCTGGCCCGGGAGGCTATTCGGATGGCGGTGTTCCGTCATCCACGAGAGCCCGGAGGGCGCGCTTCAGGACCTTGCCCGTGTCGTTCTTGGGCAGGGCGTCGACCACCCGCCACCGGCGGGGGCGCTTGAAGCGGGCGATGGTTTCCAGGCACAGGCGATCCAGGGCGTCGGTATCGACCGTTTGGCCTTCGGCGGGCACGACGATGGCGCAGACCTCCTCGCCCCAATCGGCGTGGGGCACGCCGATGACGGCGCATTCGCCGACCGAGGGATGGGACAGCAGGACCTCTTCCACCTCTCGCGGGTAGATGTTGCTGCCGCCGGAAATGATCATGTCCTTGGAGCGGTCCTTCAGGGTCAGGAAGCCGTCTTCGTCGAGGACGCCGATGTCGCCGGTATGCAGCCAGCCGTCGCGCAGCGCGGCGGCGGTGGCCTCGGGATTGTTCCAATAGCCCATCATGACGCTGTCGCCGCGCACGCGGATCTCGCCCGCCTCGCCGGGCGGCACGGGGCGTCCCTCGGCGTCGGCGACCTGGACCTCGACCAGGGACTGGGCGTGGCCGACCGAATTGAGCCGCGCGTCGTGGCGGGCCTGTAGCACGTCGGCGTGCATGGACTTGGACAGCGCGGTGATGGTCATGGGGCTTTCGCCCTGGCCGTAGATCTGCGCCAGCCGGTAGCCGAAGGCGGCGATGGCGTCGTCCAGGTCCTGGCGGTACATGGGGCCGCCGCCGTAGATGATGGTCTTGAGGTTGGTGGTGTCGGCGGACGGTCCGCCGTCGCCGCTCCCCGCCGCCAGGACCATGCGGCGGACCATGGTCGGGGCGGCGAACAGCGACACACCCTTGTAGGCCTTGATCAGGGCGAAGAGCTCCGCCGGGTCGAAGCCGCCGCTGTCGGGGATTACCTGACGGGCGGCGGCGACCACGTGCGGCAGGATGTAGAAGCCAGAGCCGTGGCTCATGGGCGCGGCGTGAACGATGCAGTCGCCGCGCGCGATGGAGTCCACGTCCATGAAATAGCAGGCCGTCATGGCCGCCAGGTTGCGGTGGCTGAGCATGGCGCCCTTGGGCCGTCCGGTGGTGCCCGAGGTGTAGAACAGCCACGCCAGGCTGTCGGCGGGCCGGGACGCCATGGCGATGCCCGGCCCCTCGGTCATGGCGGCGAAGGCGGCGCCGTCCAGGTCGATCACGGTCGGCGGCGGCACCGCCTCGGCGGCGGCGGCGGTCGTCTTGGCGTCGGCGAAGACCAGCCGGGCGCCGCTGTCCTCCAGGACGAAGGCGACCTCGCGCGGGTGGAGCTTGGCGTTGATGGGCACGGCGACCAGCCCGGCGTGCCAGATGCCGAACAGCGCCTCCACGTAATGGGGATGGTTGGCGGCCAGCAGGGCGACGCGGTCGCCCTCGACCAGCCCGTGGGCCGACCGCAGCGCCCCGGCGATGGCGGCGGCGCGCCGCGCCAACTGGCCGTAGGTCAGCAGATCGCGGGTCCCCGAGGCGATGGCCGGGCGGTCGGCGTGCACCCGTCCGGCGCGGACTAGGAGGGCGGCGGTGTTCATGGCGTCGATCCTTCCCCGGGCACGGTCGTCCTTTCCATCATGTCGGGCTTGGGACCCGCGGTCCACACCCCTCCACACCCCCTGCCACCCTGTTCCGTCCCCCGCGACCGGCGAAGCCTCAGGCCGCCGGGGGGTCGTCGCCGGGCGGCGCCGGGAAGGTCAGCCGGACCCGGGTGCCCTCGCCGGGGGCGCTGAGGATGGTCAGGTCGCCGCCGTGGGCCTCCATCAGGCCGCGGCAGATGGGCAGGCCGAGGCCGGTGCCGTGATCGCGGCGGGCGAAGGGGCTTTGGACCTGTCCGAAGAGGGCGAGGGCGACGTCGATCTCTTCCGTCGACATGCCGACGCCGGTGTCGGCGACCTCGACGGTGTGGACGCCGGTGTCCGGCGTCTCCCAGGCGCGCACCGTGACCTGTCCGCCGGGCGGCGTGAACTTGGCGGCGTTGGACAGCAGGTTGAGCAGGATCTGCTTGAAGCGCAGGGGGTCGGCCCACAGGACCGCCATGTCCTCGACCTCGTTGCGCAGCACCACGCGGCCCGCCTCGGAGCGTCCGGCGACCAGGGAGATGGCGCCGTCCACCGCCGAGCGCAGGGCTAGGCGTTCGGCCATGAGATGCAGGCCGCCCGCCTCGATCTTCGACAGGTCCAGGATGTCGGCGATGATGTCCAGAAGGTGACGCCCGGACTCCAGGATGCCGTGGGCGTAGTCCAGGTAGCGGGAAGTGCCGATGGGGCCGAAGATCTCGTTGGCGATGACGTCGGAGAATCCGATGATGGCGTTGAGCGGCGTGCGCAACTCGTGGCTCATGTTGGCCAGGAACTCCGACTTGGCGCGGTCGGCGTAGCGGGCTTCCTCCATGGCCTGCCGCAGCGCCCGTTCGGCGGCGACGCGGTCGCTGATGTCGACCATGGACACCACCACATGCTCGGCCTCGTCCAGGGAGCGCGGGTTGCGCAGGGCGTTGAAGACCTCGAAGCGGGAGCCGTCGCGGCGCAGGCGCGGCCCCTCGAAGCGCACCACCTCGGCCCCGTCCCACAGCTGGGTCATCCCCTCGGTGTAGAAGTGGATGCCCTCCGGCAGACGGGCGCTCGCTTGCATGAGCGCCAGCAGGTCGTCCACGGACTCCGCGCCGTGCAGGGCCAGGGCGGCGGGATTGACGTGGCGCACCCGGATGCGTCCGACCAGATCGCCGATGCGCGCCGGGTCGTCGCCCAGCCACGCCCGCAGATCGGTCACCCCCGCGGCCCGCAGCTCGTCCATGCGGCGGACCAGACCGGTGAAGTCCTCGTCGATCAGCGCCACCTCGGACATGGTGAAGATGGTTTCGTAGCGCCGGGTGCTGACCTCCAGGGCGGCGGCGGTGCGTTCCTCCTCGGTGACGTCGCAACTCGATCCCCGATAGCCCGTGAAGCGGCCTTCGTCGTCGAAGACCGGTCGCCCGGACACCGAGACCCGGCGTCGCTCCCCGTCGGGCAGCTGCAAGGTGACGCGGAAGTCGCGGAAGGGCTGGCGGGCGTCGAGCGCCTGCCGGTGGGCGCGCCAGGCGTCGGGATTGTCGTCGGTGTCGCTGATGTCCCACCGCCTGCGGCCCAGCGCGAAGCCCAGGTCGATGCCGTACCGTTCGCGGATGCGTTCGGAGAACCAGATGAAGCGATGGTGCGAATCGGTCTCCCAGAACCAATCGTTGGCGGCGCTGGCGAAGTCCTGCAAGCGCCGCTGCGATTCCCGAACTTCCTCGCGCGACAGCATGAAGTCGGTGACGTCGGTGATGACCAGTTCAAGGTGGGTGGTGGTGAAGCCGTCCGGGCGTTCGGGCTGGATCACGGCTTCCGCCCACACCGGCGCGCCGTCCCGTCGGCGCAGCCGGAAGAGTTCGCGGAAGCTCTCCGCCCCGGCGCGGATCTGGCGGCGTAGGTCGCGATAGAGGCGGCGGCGGTCGTCGGGATGGATGAGGTCGGCGACGCCGATGGCGCCGCCGGTCAAGTCGGCGGCGTCGTAGTCGAGCCGCGCCAGATTGGCGGTCACGTATTCGACCGGCAGGCCCGGCATCCAGCGCAGGCGCATGCCGATCACCGGGCTGGCGGTGACGATGCGCTCCAGGCGGGCGCGCTCCTGGTCGCGGCGGCGCGCCTCGGTCAGGTCGCGGCCCACCGACTGGAAGGCGGCGATCGTGCCGTCGGCGCGGAAGATGGCGCGGCGGCGCCACCATTGATGGATGCGGTCGCCGTCGGGAAGCTCGAAGGTTTCCTCGCCGTCGCGTAGCACCTCCTCGGGGGTGAAGGTGCCGAGGTAATCGAGGAATCGCTTGGCCGCGCGCGGGCTGAGGTAGTCGGTCAGCCGCTTGCCGATCATGTCGCGCGGTTCCAGCCCGAAGGCCGCCGCGTAGGCCTCGTTGACGAACAGGATCCGGCTGTCCGGCTCGAACCGGCAGACCAGCTCCGTTTGATCGTCGAAGGCGCGGCGGTATTTGTCGCGCGACGCCTTGATGGTGCAGCTCAGGCACTTGTCCTCGGTGATGTCGGTGCAGGTCAGGACATGCAGCGTGTCTTCGCCGACCGGCCAGACGCCGAGCGTCCAGGCGACATCGACCACCGCGCCGTCGGCCCGGGTCAGGGCGCCGACCCCCTTGGCCGGCAGGGTCATGTCGGCGGCGGCGTCGATCAGATCCACCGGCGACGGCCCGCCGGCCATGACGTGGACCAGCGGGCGACGGAGGTCGCGCAGAAGCGTCGCCGACGCCCCGGCCAGCTCGGCGAAGGCGTCGTTGACCGTGCGCACCCGTCCGGCGGCGTCGATCAGCGCGACCGGTTGGGCGAAGGCATCCAAAGGGGGCGCGAAAGGGAATTCCACTGACGTCTCGGCATCCGCTGGCATCACCGACTCTCCCCAAGGGGGCGGCCATCATGCCATAGCGGTTCGGGCGAGGAGAATGATTTCAAAAATCCGATTGCGTGCGCCGCGCGGCGCCGGGCATTGGGGCGGAGCCGCGGGGCTGGGGCGTCCGGGCCTTGTGCGGTTCCGCCGCACGCGGGACAATG
>CAZFRK010000171.1:0-6962 GCA_964521375.1 uncultured Rhodobacterales bacterium | reverse complement strand
TCTCCGGTGCGCCTGCGTGTCGGGCTGGTGGCGACCGCGCTGCTGGTGATCGCCATCCTGGCCGCCATCACCGTCGGCGCCGTCTCGGCGGACCGCGAACGGGTCACCCAGACGACGGCGGACACCGCCCGCACCCTCAGCCATACCCTGCGCGAACACGCCGACCGGACGTTCGGCGAGGTGGACCGCGTCCTGGTCAATCTGGCCGACGTCGTGGCGGCGCTGCGGGCCGAGGGCGAGACCGACCGCGCCCTGCGCCCCCTGCGGCCTCTGTCCGCCGGACTGAGCCAAACCCAGGCGGTGGTCATCGCCGACGCGCACGGGCGCGTCCTGGCCCGGACGGCATTGCTACCCGAGGCCACGGAGACCGCCTTGGCAAACGTCCTGCCCCGCACCCCCATCGCCGGGCTGAGCATCCTCCCCCTGGGACCGACCAGCGGCGGACCTGGGCGGCAAGGCGCGGTGATCATGGCCCGCGCCGTCACCGACAGAGTGGACGGACACCTCCAGGGATGGGTGGTGGCGGTGCTCAGCCGGGACTATTTCGACTCCTTCTACCGAACCATCGACATGGGTCCCGACGGCGTGGTGGCGATCATTCACGCCAACGGCCCCATGTTGTTCCGGGCGCCCTTCCTGCCGGGCGCCGTCGGCGCCGACATGTCGGACCGCCCCCTGTTCACGGACCATCTGACCAAGGCCGCCGAGGGCACCTACCGCGTTCAGGCGGACACCGACACGGTCGAACGCATCCAGGCCTATGCCCGTGTCCGGGACGTCCCCCTGGTGGTGCTGGTCGGCGTCACCACGCGCCACGCCTTCGCCGCCTGGCGGCATCGCGCCCTGTGGCTGGGCGGTCTGGGCCTGTTGGCCACCTTCGTCGTCGCCGTCATGACCATGCTGCTCTATCGTCAACTGAGCGGCCTGCAACGCAGCGAACAGCGAACCCGCGAGGTCGAAAGCCATCTGTCGCGGGCCCAGGCCATCGCCCAGGTCGGCAGTTGGGAATGGAACCTGCACACCAATCACATGTGGTGGTCGCGGGAACTGCACCGCATCTTCGACATCAGCGAAGACGACGAGCCGCCGAGCTACGGGCGCTTCCTGCAATCGGTCCATCCCGACGACCGGGCGACGGTGGCGTCGGCCATCGCCCGGGCCCTGGACGACGGCCAGAGCTTCCGCCTTGATTATCGCGTCCTGCGGAGCGACGGCCAGGACCGCCACGTCCGCCAGGAAGGCCAGTGCGAACTGGACAGCCTCGGCCATGTGACGCGCATGGATTCCGTGGTCCAGGACAGCACCGAAAGCACCCGCCTCCAGGCCCAACTGGCCCAGGCCGGGAAGCTGTCGACCCTGGGCGAGATGGCCGCGGGCATGGCCCATGAGCTGAGCCAACCACTCAACATCCTGCGGATGTCGGCGGAATCGGCGCTGATCCACATGGACAAGGACGGTCCCGCCGCCACCGGACGCGACGCCCTGCAACAGGTCTCCGACCAGGCCGACCGCATGGCGCGCATCATCGACCACATCCGCCTGTTCAGCCGCAAGGACACGGCCCCGACGCAGGTCTTCGACGCCCGCTCTCCGGTCCGCCTGGCCGCCGAGATGATGGATACCCAGTTGGCCGCCGCCGGGATCCGCTTGGACCTGGACCTACCCTCCGTCTCGGCGCCGGTCAAGGGACGACCGGTGCAACTGGAACAGGTGATCGTCAACCTACTGGCCAACGCCATGGAGTCCATCCGCGAACGGCGCAGCCAGGATCGCGCCGCCGACGGCCCGGTGACGGTCGGCCATGTGGCCCTGTCCATGCGCCGCCTGGGAAACGCCATCGAGATCAGCATCCAGGACGACGGCCTGGGCGTGCCGCCCGGCCTGTTCGGACGGATCTTCGAGCCGTTCTTCTCCACCAAGTCGGTCGGCGAAGGCACCGGCCTCGGCCTGTCGGTGAGCTACGGCATCGTGACCGGCATGGGCGGCGCGCTGGCGGCCAGCAACCGCCCCAGCGGCGGCGCCAGCTTCGACATCAGCCTTCCCTTGCAGGTGGGCGCCGTGTCCGGTCGCCGCCCCGCCGCCGTCCGGACGGCGCCGTCTCCGCCGTCGGACAGGGACGGGGCGGTGCCGGCGTCGCCCTTCGGCGGCGACACGGTGGCGCCGCCGCGTCCCGCGCCGGGCGCTACCTCGGGCGGCCCCGCGACCGGGAGCGACGACGGACCGCATGTCCTGCTGGTCGAGGCCGAAACCGAAACCCTCAAGGCCATGCAGGCGCACATGGCCTCGCTTGGCTACCGCATATCGACCGCCAACGGCGGCGATCAGGCGTGGCGCCGCTTCCTGGCCGAACCGGCGGATCTGGTCATCACCGACCTACCCTCCGGCGACACGGGCGGCCAACAGTTCATCCGCCGCCTGCGCGAGATCGACGCCTTCCTACCCATCGTCGTCGTTTCGGCGGCGGACGGCACGCCGCTGCTGCATCGCGGCCCCCTGGATCCCAACACGCGCGTCCTGGCCAGGCCCCTGTCGCTGCGCGCCCTGGGCGAAACGGTCGACACCCTGTTGCGCCACACCGCTTGAGCGGGCACCGCCGACCGCTCCCCTCCCTCCGCGGGACCCGCCGCTTTCCCCCACCCCTACCGGTTGAAGGGCCGCCTCGCGCCACTGGGCGGCGGTCGTGACATCGCCGGTCCCTTCGGCTACCCTTGCCCCAAGGAACCGAGACGCCACAAAGGCGCCGGTCGCCCGGCCCATCGCGAAGAGACCGGGTGCAAGGTGTCAGGGAGGATACCGCCATTGTCATTTTCCGTGCTGGTCGCCGAGGACGAGCGCAACATCGTCGAGTCCCTAAGTTTTCTCATGACCCGCGCCGGCCTCGGCGTCCACGTGACCTATGACGGGCCGAGCACCCTGCGCTTCCTGGAAGCGGAAGTGCCGGACCTTATTCTTCTCGACGTCATGATGCCGGGCTGCGACGGCTTCGACGTGCTGCGCGCCGTGCGCGGCAATCCGGCCCTGAAGGATGTCCGTATCATCATGCTGACCGCCAAGGGCCGCGAGATCGACCGCCGCAAGGGTGTCGAACTGGGGGTGGACGACTACATCACCAAGCCGTTTTCCACGCGGGACGTGGTGGCCCGCGTGAAGGCTCTGCTCGGCCTGGAGGACGGCCCCGAGGCCGCGACACCGGACGGCGGGTCCGCCTGACATGGCCGACGACGCGGGCGGCCCCGACCGCGCGGGCGACACCGTCCCGCCGCGCCTGCACGACATGGCGCTGCTGCTGCCGGTCGCGGGCTTCCTGCTGACCATGCCGCCGCTGGTGATGATCTTTTCGCGTCCCCTGTTGGTTCTGGGCGTCCCGCTGCTCTACCTCTACCTCTTCACCCTGTGGTGCGCCCTGATCGTCGGCGGCGCGGCGCTGGCCCACCGCCTGACCCGCGCCGAGGCGGAGACCGCGACGACCGCGACCGAAAGCGGCCCGGAGACCGGCGGCGATGCTTGACCGTTGGCTCATCCTGGTCACCTCGCTGGCCTATCTCCTCAGCCTCTTCGTCATCGCCTGGTGGGGGGACCGCAGGGCCGAACGCGGGCGCAGCGTCATCCGCCATCCCGTGGTCTATACCCTGTCGCTGGCGGTCTATTGCACCTCCTGGACCTTTTACGGCGCCGTCGGCTCGGCGGCCCGGTCGGGGCCGGAGTATCTGGCCATCTATCTGGGGCCGACGCTGGTGTTCCTGGGCTGGTGGCTGGTGGTGCGCAAGATCGTGCGCATCGGCAAGCTGCACCGCATCACCTCCATCGCCGACTTCATCGCCTCCCGCTACGGCAAATCATCCGGCTTGGCGGTCCTGGTGACGCTGGTCGCCGTCGCCTTCGTCATGCCCTACATCGCCCTGCAATTGAAGGCGGTGGCCACCAGTTGGACGGTCCTGTCGGCCTATGACACCCTGAGCGCCGCGCCGCATCACCGCCCGACGCCGACGGCGGTCTTCGCCGATACCGCCTTCTGGGTGGCGGCGGGCATGGCGGTCTTTTCCATCCTCTTCGGCACCCGCCACATCGACGCCTCGGAGCATCACGAGGGGGTGGTCGCCGCCATCGCCTTCGAAAGCCTGATCAAGCTCCTGGCCTTCGTCGCCGTGGGCGCCTTCGCCGTCTTCGGGGTGTTCGGCGGCTTCGGCGACATGTTCACCGCCGCCACCGCCCTGCCCCAGGCGACCGAGTTGTTCACCTTCGCCGGGGAGGGGGCGACCGGACGCTGGATGACCATCACCCTCCTGTCCATGTGCGCCATCGTCTGCCTGCCGCGCCAGTTCCAGGTGATGGTGGTGGAGAACGTCGACGAGCGCCACCTGGGCACCGCCTCCTGGATGTTCCCGCTCTACCTGCTGATCCTCAGCGTCTTCGTGGTCCCCATCGCGCTCGCCGGGTTGGCCGTCCTGCCGACCTGGGCCGACGCCGACAGCTTCGTCCTGACCGTGCCCCTGACCCAGGGCCAGGAGTGGCTGGCCCTGGCCGCCTTCATCGGCGGCCTGAGTTCGGCCACCGGCATGGTCATCGTCGCCTGCATCGGCCTGTCGACCATGGTGTGCAACGACCTCGTCATGCCGCTCTTGCTGCGGTCCAAGACCCTGGGCCTGTCCGAACAGGGCGACCTGACGGGCTTCCTGCTGCTGGTCCGCCGGTCGTCCATCGTCGGCCTGTTGCTGCTGGGCTACGTGACCTATCGCCTGACCGGCCAGTCGGGGGCGCTGGCCTCCATCGGCCTGATTTCCTTCGCCGGCGCGGCGCAATTCGCCCCGGCCATCCTGGGCGGCCTGTTCTGGCGCCGGGGCACCCGGCGCGGCGCCAAGCTCGGTCTCGGCCTGGGCTTCCTGACCTGGGTCTATACCCTGCTGCTGCCGTCCTTCGCGCGGTCGGGCTGGCTGGAGATCGGCTTCGTCCGCGACGGTCCCTGGGGCGTGGCGGCCCTGCGGCCGGAAGCCCTGTTCGGCCTGACCGGCATGGACCCGCTGACCCACGCCCTGTTCTGGTCGATGCTGGTCAACGTCGGGGCCTATGTGGTGGTGTCCCTGATCACTCGCCAGGACGCCCTGGAACGCATCCAGGCGACCCTCTTCGTCGACATCTTCCGCCGCCCCGACGCCGAGGACCCCCAGGTGTGGCGGCGGACGGCGACGGTCAGCGACCTCTATGCCCTGGTCCAGCGGTTCCTGGGCCGCGCCGCCGCCCATCGCGCCTTCCGCGACTACGGCGAGCGGCGGGGCCTCAACCTGCGCTCCATGCACGACGCCGAACCGGCCCTGGTGGACCTGACCGAACGCCTCTTGGCCGGGTCCATCGGCGCCGCCTCGGCCCGCGTCATGGTCGCCAGCGTCGCCAAGGGCGAGGCGGTGGGCCTGGATCAGGTCATGAAGATCCTGGAGGAAACCAGCCAGGTCATCGAATACAGCCAGCGCCTGGAACAGAAGTCGGCGGAGCTGGAACGGACCACCGGCGAACTGCGGGAAGCCAACCGGCGCCTGAAGGAATTGGACCGCCTGAAGGACGACTTCCTGTCCACGGTCAGCCACGAATTGCGGACGCCGCTCACCTCCATCCGCTCCTTCTCGGAAATCCTGGCCGACAACCCGGATCTGGAGCGGGCGCAGGTGGACCGCTTCCTGGGCATCATCATCCGCGAAAGCGAACGCCTGACCCGCCTGATCGACCAGATCCTGGATTTGGCCCGCCTGGAGGCCGGGCACGGCGAATGGACCATGGCCGACATCGACCCCGACGAGGCCCTGGACGACGCCTTGGCCGTCACCTCCAGCCTGTTCGCCGACAAGGGCGTGACCATCGACCACCGCGTCAGCGCCATGGCGACCCCGGTGCACGCCGACCGCGACCGCCTGATGCAGGTGCTGGTCAACCTGCTGTCGAACGCCGTGAAGTTCTGCCCCAAGGAGGGCGGCAGGGTCGGTGTCCGCAGTTGGGCGCGGGAAGACGGCTGGCGCGTCTCCATCACCGACAACGGGCCCGGCGTCCCGGAGGTGGAACGCCAGCGCATCTTCGACAAGTTCGTCCAGGCCGGCCAAGGGCTGCGCGACCGCCCATCGGGCACCGGCCTGGGGCTGGCGATTTCCCGTCAGATCGTCGAGTTCTTCGGCGGCGCCATCTGGGTCGACCCGGCGCCCGACGGCGGGTCCGCCTTCTGCCTCGACCTGCCCCGGGCGCCCGCCCCGGGGAGCGCCTGGGAGACATCGCCCGACGGCGCCGGGGACGCCGAGCCGGAGACCGCGCCCGTGACCGCGCTCCCGGCGCCCCACGCGGCGCCCGACCCCGGCGACGGCGCCTGAGGGCGCCCAATCGGTCCGGCGTCGGCGCGGCGGGCTATTCGGTTTCCGGGAACATGATGTCGCCGATGGTCACGACGCGGTCGCGCCCAGACTTCTTGGCCACGTACATGCGCTGGTCGGCTTTTTCCACCAGGTCGCTCCAGGTCTCCAATTCATCGGCCTTGCGTTCGGCGATACCGATGCTGGCGGTCTGCGGCGTGCCGTCGGGGCGGCGGCCCAAGCCTTCCTCGCGCAGGCGTTCGACCGCCGTCCGCGCGCCCACCTCGTCGGTGTTGGGCATGATGATGAGGAATTCCTCGCCGCCCCAGCGCACCACGATGTCGCCCCGGCGCAAGACCCGGCGCATGGCCTCGGTGGCGCGCAACAGGGTGTGATCGCCCTCTTCGTGGCCATAGACGTCGTTGACCTGCTTGAAGTTATCCAGGTCGATGAAGGCCAGGGCCATGCGCATATCCTGCCGCTGGGCGTGGTGGAACTGCACGTTGAGGAGTTCTTCGCCGACGCGGCGGGTATAGACCTTGGTCAGGACGTCGTGGCTGGCCTGCTGGACCAGGGCCATCATGAAATGCAATTGGCTCATGCCCGCCAGGCTGGCGACCACGGCCAGCAGGCCCA
>CAZFRK010000170.1:0-6986 GCA_964521375.1 uncultured Rhodobacterales bacterium | reverse complement strand
GAACACGGGCTGGAGCCGGACACCTTCCTGGACTACGTCCACGACATCGACCACGCCGTCCTGGAGTACGATCGGGCCCTGGACGATGCCCTCGGCGCCCTGCCGGGACGCAAGCTGGTCTTCACCAACGGCTCGGCGCGCCACGCCGAGCGGGTGCTGGACCGCCTGGCGCTCAGCCGTCATTTTTCCGGTATCTTCGACATCAAGGCCGCCGACTACATCCCCAAGCCGCGGCCCGAGACCTATCGCAAGATGGTCGAGACCTTCGGCATCGACGCCACCCGCACGGCCTTTTTCGAGGACAGCGTCCTGAATCTGAGGCCCGCCGCCGACATCGGCATGACCACGGTCCTGGTGCGCGCCGGACCCGACCACGCGCCGCGTCACGAGGCGCCGGGAACGCCCGAGGATCTGCGCCACTGCGACCACGTCACGGACGATCTGGCGTCCTGGCTCCGGGACGCCATCGCCGTCCTCGTTTCATGAAAACATACCCGTTGGACATATTGTCCAGGCGACGAGCCGAGGGGTAGAGTCACCGCTGCTTTCTCCCGATACGCAGGAGGAATGGCGGCGTCATGCCATTGGATCTGAACCAGGACATGGATACGGGACGACTGCGCGACATCCTGGGATGGGCGCCGGTGGTCATCTATGCCCTGTCCACCGATGGCCGCGCGGAGATGACCTTCGTCACCGGCGCCGTGACCCAGATCAGCGGCTATCCGGTCGAGGCGTTCCTGGACGACCCCCTGTTCTGGCAGTCGGTGGTCCATCCCGACGACCTGGGACGCCTGCTGGAAGCCTATGATCGGCATATGAGCGGCGAAGGCTTCTCCGTGACCGACTTCCGCTTCCATTGCGCCGACGGCTCGATGCGCTGGTTGCGCGGCACCGCCCGGCTGCGCTGCCGCGACGGCGGCGAGGCCTGCGAGATCATCGGCTACCTGAGCGACATCACCCTGCAAAAGGAAACCGAGGCGGCCCTGCACGATCAGGTCGCCTTCGTCAGCCGCCTGATGGAGACCATTCCCAGCCCGGTCTTCTTCGTTGATCGCCACCACACCCTGATCGGCTGCAACGCCGCCTTCGAGTCCCTCGTCGGCCTCGATATCGACTGCCTGATCGGACGAAACCTGCGCGATACCCTGCCGCGCGCCCTGGCCGCCGACCTGACCGAGGGCGACGACATCGTCCTGGCCGGGGCCTGCGGACCGCGCGTCAACGAGGCGGTCATCGACGTCGCCGACGGGCGCCGACGGGTCATCCTGCACAAGGACCACTTCCGCGCCGCCGACGGCTCCATCTCCGGGCTGGTGTGCGAAATCACCGACATCAGCGCCTACCGCGCCGCCCAGGACCGGCTGACCGGCCTGGTGACGCGCCTGGAGGCGTCCAACCGCGACCTGGAGCAGTTCGCCTACATCGCCGCCCACGACCTGCGTGAGCCGCTGCGCCTCGTCGGCAGCTATCTCAGCCTGCTCAAGCGCCGCCTCGGCCCGACCCTAGGGCCGGAGGGCGAGGAATACATCGGCTATTCCACCGACGCCGTGCAGCGTATGAACCATCTGGTCCAGGACCTGCTGCGCTTCGCCGTGGCCGGACGTGGCAACGCCGCCGACCCGCCACGCCCCCTTCAGGACTGCATCCAGGCCGCCACCGCCGCCCTCGGCGGACGCCTGGAGGCGTCGGGCGCCGAGGTGGTGGTCCGCGACGCCCTGCCCGCCACCCGCATGTCCCTGTCCGACGGCGAACAGGTGTTCGAACATATCCTGGACAACGCCATCAAGTACCGGTCTCCCGACCGCGCCCTGGTGATCGAGGTCGAGGCCGAGACGGGCGACACCGACTACGAGATCCGGGTCCGCGACAACGGCATCGGCATGCAGGAGGAATACGCCGAGCGGGTGTTCCAGATCTTCCAGAGACTGCATGGATGGGCGGACTATCCGGGCACCGGCATCGGCCTCGCCCTGGCGAAGAAGATCGTCGAAAGCCACCGCGGACGCATCTGGCTGACCTCGACGCCCGGCCAAGGCGCCTGCGTCCACTTCACCGTGCCCCACCGCCCGGCTCCGTGAGGGGCACAAGGGTGAACAGCGGATCGGCCAGCCACCCGGCCTGATCGGCCAGCACCATCAAGGTCCACCGCCCGCGATGGTCGAGCAGAAGGGCGTCGTGGCGTCCGCCGTCCAATCGCCCCAGAACGGCGCAGTCGGCGCCTGGGCAGCGGCGCAGGGGAACCTCTCCGTCGCCGTCGTCGACCTCCACCACCCTTCGTTCCAGGGGTGGCAGATCCTCGGGCCGCAAGGCGGGGCGTCCCGGCGGCGCCTCCGCCTCCGTCGCGGCCCGGGGCGGGAGTCCCGGCCCCGGGCCGTGGTCCTCGCCGACATCCCCGCCCTTCGGCGACGCCAGCAGGGTCACGCCTTCCAGGGGATAGAGAATCCGCCCCGACCGGGCCGCCCAAACGCGCAACATCGGAGCCTCTCCCGCCGCGCAGGCGGGCAAGGCGGCCACCGGCAGGCGGGCCGCCCATCCGGCCTCGGTCAGGTTCGCGTGCACGAAGCGCCGCACGGACGGCAGGGGCTGGTCCACGGACGCCGCCCCGAAGACCTTTCCACAGACGGAAAACAGAACGTGGGACAGACGCATGCCCAACAGCGGCTCTCCGGCCCAACCGGCGATCAGCAGGGTATCCCGCCGCGTCAGGATCCTTCGCGACAGAGGCGCCGGACGTGGCCCGGCGATGCTGACATGGGTCACCGCCCCGGCCAGGGCCTCGTCCAGATCCCATTCGGCCAGGGGATAGACCTGATCCGGCGCGAAGTGGGCGACCGAGGGCGCGTCGTCGGGGCCGAGGTCCGACGGAGCCTCCATCCTCGCCTCTTGCTCCACCTCCGCCTCCATCCCATCAGCCTCGGTGGACGGGGCCGCGTCCTCGACGCCTGGATCGGCGACCGCGTCCCCGGACGGCGTCTCCCATGGATCTTGCGACGGCGTGTCCGGCGCGCTCCGGGGCGCGCTCTCGGGCGCGCTCCGCGACGGGCCGCCCGGCAGGCTCGCCGACGGCGCGTCCGGCATGGATTGCCCGGCGGGACCGAAGACGTCCAGACGCACGACCGCCAGACGCCCGACGGCGCCCAGGGCCAGAAAGACGGCGAAGACGGCGATCAGAAGCGTGCGCCTGGACATCGGCATGGCCCCCTAGAGGCTGTCCTCGGTCGCCAGTTTGGTGAACATCTCGACCTGCCAGTCCATTTCGGCGTCGGTGAGGCCGAAGGTGTCGTCACCCTTGGCCGAGATGACCTCGCGGGGTGGAATCCGGGCTAGGCGCGACTGGACCTGCACCGACAGGCGCGGACTGAATCCGGCCTTCCACACCATGGCCGCCACACCCCGACCGCTGGCCGTCAGGATGGCCGCCCGCACGGCTTCCACCGGCACGCCCGAGGCCACGGATAGGGCTTCGATCACGAAGGCCTCGTCCCCCGCCTTCAGACCGTCCACCACCACGCGCTCGGTCAGCTTGCCCGCTTCCTGGAGGCGCCGCGCCCGGGTGCGCGGCGGCGCGGCGGCGTCTCCACCCCCGCCGCCGTCGGTGGCCTCCGCCTCTCCGGTCCCGGCTAGGCGACGGGCCAAGTCGGGCGACGCGGGACGCCCCTCCTCCTCCAGGCGGCGATGGACCACCCGCTTGACCTCTTCCAGGGTTTCCGCGGCCAGATCCTGACGTTCCATGAGCACCTGGATAAGGCGGTCGGCGACGAAATGGGCCAGCCGCGCCGCCGCGTCGCGGTGCAGTCCGGGCCTTTGGACCATCGGCTGGTGCCACTGGGGCCGGTCCTGCGCCTGATCGATGAGACGGTCGAGGGTCTCCTCGCGTATCTGCGCCGAGGCATTGCCCAGCAGGACGGTGATCGCCGCCACGTCGTCGGTCCGGGCGATGGCGTCCGACACGTCGGCTGCGACGCGGGCGCGCCGGGAAATGGCCGACAGGGCGGCGGTGGACGGGGCCTCGCTGATGATGTCCAGAAGATCCTCGTCCCGCAGGACGGGCGAAAATTCCAGCACCGGGGCCGCCACCGTCTCCTCGATGTCGCGGGCCAGCCGGTTGATGACCCCGGCGGGCGCGTCGGCCACGTCCTTCAGGGCATCGGAGAGAATCTGACGAACACGCGGAATCTGATCCTGGGCCAGACGTTCCAGGACCCGATAGGCCGTCTGCCGCGCCCGATCCTGCTCGTCCTGGGTCAGGCCGGGAGCCAGGCGAACGATGCGCGAGGCGAGGTCGGCGCGCACGCTCTCGTCCATGTCTTCGACCAGGACCAGATGGGCCAAGGCCGGGGTGGCGCCGTTGTTGACGATGGCCCGTCGCACCTCGGGGTCCGGGTCGTCGGCCAAATAATAGAGAATCTCGGGCGGCACGTCGCCGCGCGTGGCCAGTTCCCGACGCAAGGGCATGCCGCCGTCCCGCGCCAGGGCCTTGGCGTCGGCATAGGACAGGCTGCCTTCCGGCAGATCACCGAGGCGCGGCCCGCCGTCCTCGCCCCTTGGTTCGCCGCCGGACCCGAGAAGGCGGCGGACGAAGGTCGTCATGACCGCCCCCCCTTGCCTGCCGCCGCCTCCGGCGTTCCATGACCGGCGATGGCGTACCCGCCCTTATGGGCGCGCTTCACCGTATACATGGCGTGATCGGCGCGGGCGATCATCTGATCCTGCGTCTCCTGCCGCTCCGGCTCGTGGACCGCCACGCCGATGGAGAATCCAAGCGGACTGTCCGGGGCGCCGGATCGCGGTCGCAGCTCCTTCTCGGACAGTTCGACCAGATGCCGGGCCTTGCGCTCCGCGGCCTCGAAGTCGGCGCCTTCCAGCCACAGGGCGAATTCGTCGCCGCCCAGGCGGGCCACCAGATCGGTCGGTCGGGTGTTGGTGATCAGCATGTCCCGCACCGCCAGCAAGACCGCGTCGCCTTCCGAATGGCCGCGCGCGTCGTTGACCATCTTGAAGTTGTCGAGGTCCACGTACATCAACGCGGCCAGCCCCTCGCCCCGGCTGAGGCGCGTGAAGCGGCGGCTTAGTTCCTCGAAGAAGGCGCGACGGTTGAACAGTCCGGTCAAGCCGTCGGTACGCGACAGGCGCACGATGTCCTCATGGGCGGCGATCTGTTCGTTGGCGATGCCGATCTGGTCGGCGATGTCTTCCAGAAGCAGTCGGTCGTCGGCGCCCCACGGCCCGCGGGCGCCGGATCGCCACAGCACCACCGCGCCGTTGACCACCCGGTGATGACGGGTCGGCAGGGCCATCACGTCGCGTCCCTCGACCGACACCTCGATCAGGCCGTCCTCGGCCTCCAGCCGTTCCAGCACGGCCAGGGACTGGACGTAGTCGTGCGGCCCGTGACGGGCGCCGATGGTGAAGTTCTCCAGCATCGCCTCGGCGGGATCGATCTCGTCGTCCTCGTCGCCAAGCGGGCGCCGCGAGCGCCGGAAGATCTGGCACGATTCGGCCCCCAGGCCGCGAGCCACCGTCTCGGCCGCCACGCGCAGCATGTCCGACGGATCGACCTCGTCGCGGAAGGTTCGCACGATGTGGTTCAGGATGCGCTCGCGGTTCCTGGCCCGCGACAACTGGGCATCGCGTTCGCGCCCGTCGGTGACGTCGCGGCAGACACCCCGCGCGCCGATCCATCGCCCCTCGCGGTCATAGATGGGCTTGGCGGACACGCTCAGGCAAGCGGCGCCGCCGTCGGCCCGGCGCAGCCAGACCTCCTGATCGTCGACCGGGTCGCGCATGTGGAACGGCAGGACGGCGTCGGCGTCGTGTTCCAGGACCAGATTCATCGGGTCCCGCCCCACCAGGGCCCCGGCCGTATGGCCCAGGGCGCCGCGCGGGCTGACGAAGGCGAAGGTTCCGTCGCTGCCCGTCTCCCAGGCGAAATCGGTCGATATTTCAACGAAATCCTTATACCGCTGGCGGGATTCCACCAGCGCCGCGCGCAGATTCTGATGCAGGGTGACGTCGTGGCAGAGAACCGCGCAGCCGCCTTCGGCCAGCGGCAGAACGGTCAGGTCGAAGGCATGGGCGCCGTCCGACGCCTCGATCTGCAAGGTATCCTGGCGCGCGGTGCGCCCGCGCAAGGCCGCCTCGACGACCCCGGCCAGATCCGGCACCCGCCTTTCGCGAGCCGCGACCGCCAAGACCCCACCCTCCGGAGAGGCCGCTTCAAGGTTTCCCTCACCGTCGAAGATCAAGACGGGGCCGGGAAACCCCTGCAGCACTCCGAGCGGCAGCGCGACGGGAGCGTGTTCTTCCTGTTCGGCGTGCACCAGCAATACTCACACCTGCGTAACGGCCACCCCGAACCCATCGGTTCGACGCCATGAACCATGATACGGCCCGCCGAGGTTCTCCGCGAGGACCTTGTCATAGCACATATGGGCCAGGGAACAACCGCACGAGGCAACCACAGCGTCAATTGATGAGCGCCCTTTCTCCATCTCCGGGGCGCGCGCCACCGCCCGAGGAGTTGACTGGACCGGGTGGGCGGGTATGCTCCCGCCGACGCGCTCCCCTTAGCCGAGGCAGAGACAGTTCCCATGACCAACGACCAGCTTGAAACCGCCATCGAGGACGCCTGGGCCGTCCGCGATTCCCTGACGCCCGAAACCAAGGGCGAGCACCGCGAGGCCGTCGACGCCGTCCTGCACAAGATGGACGGCGGCCTGCTGCGCGTCGCCGAGAAGAAGGACGGGGTCTGGACCGTCAACCAGTGGTGCAAGAAGGCGGTCCTGCTGTCCTTCCGCCTCAACGCCATGACCTCCGTCTCCGGCGGCCCCGGCGGGTCGACCTGGTGGGACAAGGTGCCGTCCAAGTTCGAAGGCTGGGACGACAGCCGATTCCACGCCGCCGGCTTCCGCGCCGTGCCCAACTGCGTGGTGCGCCGCTCCGCCTATATCGCGCCGGGTGTCGTGCTGATGCCGTCCTTCGTC
>CAZFRK010000169.1:0-6989 GCA_964521375.1 uncultured Rhodobacterales bacterium | reverse complement strand
CGAGGAATTCGGTCTTGGCCCGCGTGGCGCTTTCCGCCTGATCCTTGGCGGCGCGCAATTCCGCCGTGCGTTCGTCCACCATGCGACGCAAACCGGTCTGATAGGAATGGATGCGCTGCGCCATGCGGTCGAAAGCTTGGGCCAAGGCGGCGATTTCCCAGGCTCCGGCTTCACTTTGGTCCAGACGGCGCAAACTGCGTCCGGGCGATTCCGCCACGTCGTGGGTCGCGGCCTCCAGGGCGCGGATGGGTTCGGTGATGGCACGCGCCATGAAGATGGAGACGACGACGACCAGGAAGATGGCGATCCCCGACACCAGAAGCCCCAAGCGGGTCAAATGCTCGATCGGCGCCAAGCGCTCGGCGACGTCGGCCTTCACCATCAGCCCCCAGCGGAAGGACGGCAGATAGCGCCAAGCGGCGACCACCGGCTCACCGCGATAGTCCGTCGTCACGCCGACCCCGCGTTCACCCGCCAAAGCCTGCCGGAACGGCTCCGCCGCCGGATCGTCGACCGCTAGGATGGGGGAGGCCAAGTCTTCCGCGAGGCGGGCCGCGCCATAGAGGCGCACCGCTCCGCCCGCAGCCGGACCGGCGACCTGGGTTTCCCCGGTCCGCCCCAGACCGGTGTAGTCGCCGACGATGCGGAAGACTTCCTCTTCATCGACGCGCATGGCGACGACCCCCAGCACCTGCCCGGCGCGCAACACGGGCGCGGCGACGAAGGCGCCGACCCCGCCGTCCGGGCGGGGCGCGAAGTCGGACACTTGCGGTTCCAAGAGGGTGCGCGCGCGGTCGAAGGCTCCGGCCAACTGCGCGTCCAAGGCGCCCCCGCCCAGGCGGCGGCCCAAAAGCTCCTGCCCCGGACCGGCGCCGTGAAGAACGATCCCCTCGGCGGAAATCAGGTAGAGGTCCCGCGCCTCCAGGGCCTCTCGCCAGCGTTCCAAGGCGGCGTCCAGGCTCGGCCCCTGCCCGAGCGCGGCCAGGGTTTCGATCGCCAAGGGAGACCCGGCCAGGGCCGAGGCCTCGCGCATGCGGTCCCGGGCGAAGGCCTCCACCCGAGACGCCCGCGTATCGGCGACGACGGCCAAATTGCGGCGGATTTCCTCGCGCAACTGGGTTTCGGCGGTGTTGAAATAGCGCCAGCCTATCAGGAAGAGCGGCAAAAGCCCCAGGACGACGAACATGACGCCGATTTCGGCGGCGAGACTGAAGCGGGGCTGTTTCATCGCGCGCCCTCCGCCGCCCAGCGCCCGCCCCACATCTCATAGAGACCGTCCAGGAAGGCCGTCCACCGCGCCCGCGGCAGAATCCCCGGAAACGGCACCGGACGGATGGGCCGCCCGCTGGACCAGACGATATTGAAGTTCCCGTCGTCCTGAACCCGCCCGATCAGCACGGTGCGCCATGTATGCTGCGTCGCCGGGTCGATGAAGATGATGCCCGATGGCGCCGACAGGCTCTGCCCCAACAGGGTCGTGTGATAGTCGCGGTAGTCGGTCGATCCGGCTTCCTCCACGGCCTTGGCCCAGGCCAGAACGCCGAAATAGGCGGCCTCCATCGGCGCGGTGGTGACATAGGAGTCTCCGAACCGCTCGCGGAAGCGGGTCACGAACTCGCGGTTTCGCGGCGTATCGACGCTCATGAAGTAGTTGCGGGCCGCGTAGTCCCCGGCCACCAGATCCGGCCCGATGGCCTGCACCTCGGCCTCGGCGAGGGAAAAGGACATGACCGGAAGGGTGTCGGGCCGCACGCCAGCCGCCCGGAGGTGTCGGTAGAAAGCGAAATTGCTGTCGCCGTTGATGGTGTTGAAGATGACGTCGGGCGCGGCGTCCCGGATGGCCTCGATCACCGGACCGAAGGCCTCGCCGCCCAAGGGGACGTAGGCTTCGCCGACGATGGTGCCGCCTAGGGCCTGGACCTGATGCTTGATGATTTCGTGGGCCGTGCGGGGAAACACATAGTCCGACCCGACCAGGAAGATGCGCGTCCCCAGATTGTCGAGGGACCATTTGGTCGCCGGGATGATCTGCTGGTTCGGCGCCGCGCCCGTATAGATGATGTTGGGCGACATCTCCAGGCCCTCGTACTGCACGGGATAGAACAGGACATGGCCGTATCGTTCGAAGACGGGCTTCACCGTCTTGCGGCAGGCCGAGGTCCAGCAGCCGAAGACGGCGGAGACCTTCTGGCGGGTGATCAGGGTCTCGGCCTCGGCGGCGAAATGGTCCCAGTCCGACCGCCCGTCGACCAGGATCGGCTCCACCTTGCGCCCCAGGACGCCGCCGTTGGCGTTCAGTTCGTGGATGGCGAACAGGGTCGCGTCGGCCACCGTCCGCTCGGACACCGCCATGGTGCCGGTCAAGGAATGCAGGACCCCGACCTTGATGGGAGCTCGCGTCGGCAGAGGCCCCAATCCAAACAACAGGGGCGTCAGAAACGTCGCGATGATGCCCAGGGCCGCCGCGAAGGCGGCGGCGAGGTAGTACCGGTGGCGAAGGCCGAAGACGCGGTAGCGATAGTCGGGCATGGCTGTCCCCCGAGGATGGGGCTCGCCCATGCAAGACGGACGCCACCCCAGGGGGCGCGCCTCCCGCCGATTCCATCCATTGGCCGCGCCGGGAGTGGCGCGCGATTGCCCAGCCCTGCCTATCCACACGGCAATCCTCATCACGGACCCGTGAAACACCCATGGACGAAGGCGCCCGCACTCGACAGCGGGACCGCCTGACGTTATCTGTCACTTACGGTTTTCCGAGGTCCGGCCTTTCCACCGTTTTCACCCGGAGAAGAGATGAAACTGGTCAAACAGGCGGTCCTGACCGCGGCGGTGCTCGGCTTGGCCGCCCTGGGCCACACCTATGGCCCCGGCCTGTTGGACGACGCGCCGTCAACCTCGGGGCGCAAGGCCGCCGCGACGCCGCGGACCATCGCCGCGCCGGTCCGCCTGGAACCCGAACGCACCGTCCTGGAAGCCGTCGGCACCGCCGAAGCCGCCCAGTCCGCCACCCTCTATCCCGCCGTCGCCGGAGAAGTCGTCGCCGTCAACATCTCTCCGAACCAACGGGTCGAGCAAGGCGCCGTCCTGGTCGAACTGGATCACCGGGCCGAGGATCTGGCGGTCGAACTGGCCCAGGTCCGGGTGGACGAGGCGCGCCGCCTGCTCTCCCGCTACGAAAAGACCGTCGGCACCGGCGCGGTCCCGGACTCGACCATCGACGAAGCCCGCACGGCCCTGGAAGCCGCCCGCATCGAACTGCGGCAGGCCCAGGTGGCGCTTGACGACCGCCGCGTCACAGCGCCCTTCGGGGGCCATGTCGACCGAACGGACGTGGATGTCGGCGACCGCGTCGGAACCGACACGGCGCTCACCACGGTCGATGACCGCGGCACCCTGTTCGTCCGCTTCCCCCTGCCCGAGGGATACCTGGACCGCGTGAGCGTCGGCCGGAGCGTCTCCGTCAGTCCCGGCCTGACGCGCGGGACAAAGGTGACGGGAGAGATCATCGACCTCGGCAGCCGCGTCGACCCGGAAACCCGCAGCATCGAGGTCCGCGCCCGCGTGGACAACGCCGACGACCGCTTCCGGCCCGGCATGAGCTTCACCGTCCGCCTGGACTTCCTGGGACCCGCCTATGCCCTGGTGCCGGAAGTCGCTGTTCAGTGGGGCGGGGAAGGTCCCTACGTCTGGGTCGTGCGCGACGGCAAGGCCCATCGCGAACTGGTCCGCATCATCCAGCGCCAGGAAGGCGTGACCCTGATCGACGGAGCCGTCGGAGACCGCGAGATGGTGGTGGTCGAAGGGGTGCAGCGCATGCGGCAGGGCATCGCCGTCGCGGTGGAACAGGCCCCCGCCTCCCCGCCCGCCGCCGCCGGCTCCTGAGCGGAGGGCGCCCATGAAGACCGCCAGCGACCTGCCCTCCCTCGCCATCCGCCGACCGCTCCTGGTTCTGGTGCTGAACCTGCTCATCGCCCTGGCGGGCGTCGCCGCCCTGTCCGGAGTCGAGGTGCGCGAACTGCCCGACGTCGACCGCCCCATCATCACCGTGCGCGGCGACTTCCCCGGAGCCTCGCCCGAGACCATGGACGCCGAGGTCACCTCGGTCGTCGAGAGCGCGGTCGCCCGCGTCACCGGCGTCCGGTCGCTGCGCTCTTCCAGCGAGGAGAACAACTTCCGCGTCCGGGCCGAATTCAATCCCGGCGTCGATCTGGATTCCGCCGCCGCCGACGTGCGCGAGGCGGTCAGCCGCGTCGAGCGGGAGCTTCCCGACGGCGTCGAGCAGCTGACCGTGGTCAAGGCCGACGCCAACGCCGACCCGGTCGTGCGGCTGGCGGTCTACAGCGACACCCTCGGCGAAGAGGCCCTGACCCGCGTCGTCGACACCGACATCGTCCCCGACCTGGTGTCGGTGGACGGCGTCGCCGACGTCAGCGTCTACGGCGACCGCCAGCGCATGCTGCGGGTGGTGGTCGATCCCTTGCGGCTGACGGCCCACGGACTGTCGGTCACCGACGTGGCCGAGGTCCTCCGGCTGGCGCCGCTGGACGTCCCGGCGGGCAGCTTCCGGTCCCGCGACATGGACCTCATCGTCCGCGCCGACGCCAGCGTGGTGACGCCCGACGCCCTTAAGGCCCTGCGACTGCCCGGCGACGTGCGGCTGGGCGACGTGGCCGAGGTCTATTTCGGCCCGGAGGACGCCACCAGCTATTTCCGCCTGGACGGTCGCCAGGTGATCGGCCTCGGCATCATCCGTCAGGCGCAATCCAACACCATCGAGATCTCCGACGGCATCACCGCCGCCGTCGAGCGGCTGAACGCGCGCTTCGACGACGTGACGGTCCTCAAGACATCCGACGACGCCGTCTTCATCAAGGGGTCGGTGCGCGAGGTGCTGACCACCCTGGCGCTGGCGGTATTCATCGTCGTCGCCACCTTGTGGGTGTTCATGGGGTCGTTGCGGACCACCCTGATCCCCACCGTCAGCATCCCCGTCGCCCTGATCGGCACCCTGTCGGCCATCTGGATGCTGGGCTTTTCCATCAACATCCTGACCCTTCTCGCCCTGGTGCTGGCGACCGGCATGATCGTCGACGATTCCATCGTCGTTCTGGAGAACATCCAGCGCCGCAAGTCCCAGGGCGTCAAAAGCCGCGCGGCGGCGGTACTCGGCACCCGTCAGGTGTTCTTCGCCGTCATCGCCACCACCGCCACCCTGGTCTCGGTCTTCGTGCCCATTTCCTTCCTGCCGGGGACGGCGGGCCGCCTGTTCACCGAATTCGGCTTCGTCCTGGCCATCGCGGTGATGATCTCCTCTTTCGTCGCCCTGTCCCTGGTGCCCGCCGCCGCCGCCCGCCTTCCCGAGACCTCGAAGCCACATGTCGGGGTCCTGACGGCGTTGGGGAGGTGGCTGGCGCATCTCTACGAGCGAACCCTGGAGGCGGCGCTCCGGGTGCCGCTTCCGCTGGTCGGCGGCGCCCTTCTGTTCGCCGCCCTGTCCTGGGGCCTGTACGAGACTCTGGATCAGGAACTCCTGCCGCCGGAGGACCGGGGCGTCCTGTTGATCTCGGCCAGTGGCCCAGACGGCGCCAACCTGACCTACGGCGAGCGGCAGGCCGACCGCATCGAGGCCATTCTCAAGCCCCATGTCGAAAGCGGCGAAATCGCCCGCGCCCTGACCATCGTCGGACGCTGGGACCCCAACCGGGTCTTCGTCATCGCCCCGCTGGCCGACTGGGGGGACCGAAAGCGTAGCCAGCAGGCCCTGATGGCCGACCTGCGCGGCCCCCTATCGGCCATTCCGGGTGCCCGCGTCAATGTCTTCGCCTCCAATTCCCTTGGCCTACGCGGGTCCGGGGGCGGCATGGAAATCGCCCTGATCGGCAACAACTATGACGACCTTTACGCCGCCGCGAAGACGCTGTCCCGCGCCATCGAGGAACGCCTGGACAACCTGAGCGACCCCGATATCTCCTATCAGCCGAGCCAGCCCGAACTGTCCCTGGAAGTCAACCGCGAGGCCGCCAGCGACCTTGGCATTCCCCTGTCGACCTTGACCACCACCCTGCGGGCGATGGTGGACGGCGACGAAATCGCCGACCTGAGCATCGACGACGAGTCCGTGCCAATCCTCCTGGAGGCCGCCGGGGGCGCGATCAACGACCCCGGCGATCTGGTCAACCTCTACCTGCGCGCCGACGGCGGCGCCCTGGTGCCTTTGTCGAGCATCGTCACCCTCAGCGAACAGGGCGTGCCGGGAGAACTGGACCGCCTGCGCCAACGGCGCGCCATCGAAATGGACGCCAAGATCGCCGACGGCTACCCACTGGCCTCCGCCGTCGCCGACATGGAGGCCCTGGCCGACGAGGTCCTGCCCCCCGGCATCGAGATGGTTTTCCAAGGTGAGGCGGAAACCCTGGAGGAAACCTCGCGCGAGGTCACCCTGACCTATGCCATGGCGATGATCGTCGTCTTCCTGGTGCTGACCGCGCAGTTCGAAAGCTGGATGTCGGCGCTGATCGTCATGACCACCGTGCCCTTCGGCCTGGGCGCGGCGGTGATCGCCCTCGCCCTGACCGGCACCTCCATCAACATCTATTCGCAGATCGGCTTCGTCATGCTGATCGGCCTGATGGCGAAGAACGGCATCCTGCTGGTGGAGTTCGCAGACCAGCTGCGGGACAAGGGCATGGAGCTGCGCCGTGCCGTGACCACCGCCGCGCGGGTGCGGCTGCGGCCCATCGCCATGACCATGATCTCCACCATCCTGGGCGGCCTGCCGCTGATCCTGAGCAGCGGTCCGGGCGCCGAGTCCCGGTCGGCCATCGGCTGGGTGGTGTTCGGTGGCCTGGGCCTTGCCGCCCTCTTCACCCTGTATCTGACGCCGGTCGCCTACCTGGGGCTGGCCCGCTTCGTCAAGCCGCGCGCGGCGGAGGGTGCCCGCCTGGAACACGAACTGGACCACGCCATAGACATCCCCGACGTGGGAGAAG
>CAZFRK010000168.1:0-7028 GCA_964521375.1 uncultured Rhodobacterales bacterium | reverse complement strand
CTGATGCAGATGATCCTGGAAGGCGCCAAGGATCTGACCAACGCCGACGGCGGCACCCTCTACATTCGCGACGGCGATGTCCTGCGCTTCCAGATCATCCGCAACGACAGCCTCAAGATCGCGCTCGGCGGTCCCGACGACGCGCCGTGCGACCTGCCGCCCGTGCCGCTGTTCAAGGATGGCGCGCAGAACCACCACAACGTGGTCAGCTACTGCGTCCACGGCGAGGTGACGATCAACATTCCCGACGCCTACGACTCCACGGTCTTCGACTTCTCCGGCACGCGGGTCTTCGACGAGCGCAACGGCTACCGCTCGCAGTCCTTCCTGACCGTCCCCCTGAAGCCGCGCGGCGGCGAGGTGATCGGCGCCTTGCAGCTGATCAACGCGCGGACCATCGACGGCGCCGTGGTGCCCTTCGCCGCCGACATCCAGAGCATGGTCGAGGCGCTGGCCGCCCAGGCCGGGACCATCATGGACAATCACGGCCTCCTGGAAGCCCAGGAGCGGCTGCTGGACTCCTTGATCCGGCTGATCGCGGGCGCCATCGACGCCAAGTCGCCCTACACCGGCGGCCATTGCGAGCGCGTGCCCGAACTGGCCTTCATGCTGGCCGAGGAAGCGTCAAAGGAATCCGACGGGCCGCTCGGGGACTTCGCCTTCTCCACCGAGGAAGAGTGGCGCGAGTTCAAAATCGGCGCCTGGCTGCACGACTGCGGCAAGGTGGTGACGCCGGAATACGTGGTCGACAAGGCGACCAAGCTGGAGACCATCCACAACCGCATTCACGAGGTGCGCACCCGCTTCGAGGTGCTGCATCGCGACGCCACCATCACCTATCTGCGCGGAATCCTGGACGGCGCCGCGCCCGAAGAGGACCTGCGCGCCGCCATGGAGGCGCGCCACGCCCAATTGCGCGACCAATACGCCTTCATCGCCGACTGCAACGTCGGTGGGGAATTCATGGCCCCGGAAAAGGTGGACGAGGTCAAGGCGATCGCCGGACAGACCTGGCTGCGCCATTTCGACGACCGCCTGGGCCTGTCGCACCTGGAACTGGAGCGGCGCGGCGACGCCGAGGACGTCTTGCCGGTGGAAGAGGCCCTGTTGGCCGACAAGCCCTGGCACGTCATTCCGCGTCCCGGCGGCACCGGCATGTACGACGCCTACGGATTCAAGGTCAATATCCCCGAACACCTCTATGATTTCGGCGAGGTCTACAACCTGTCCATCAGCCGCGGCACCCTGACGGCGGAGGAACGGTTCAAGATCAACGAACACATCATGCAGACCATCGCCATGTTGGAGGAACTGCCGTTCCCCGACCATCTGCGGCGGGTGCCTGAATACGCCGGGACCCATCACGAAACCCTGATCGGGTCGGGCTATCCCCGCGCCTTGACACGCGCCGAACTGTCGGTGCCGTCGCGGATCATGGCCATCGCCGACATTTTCGAGGCCCTGACCGCCTCCGACCGTCCCTACAAGAAGCCCAAGACCCTGTCGGAAAGCATCCGCATCCTGAGCTTCTTCCGTGACGACGAACATATCGACCCGGATCTCTTCGAGCTCTTCCTGACAACGGGGGTCTACAAGCGGTATGCTGAGCGCTTCCTCCACCCCGATCAGATCGACGACGTGGACATCGGCGCCTTCCTGAAACGCAAGGACGCCGCGACTCAGGGATAGGCGATGCCGGTATATGCGTGGCTTCTCGGCGGCCTTGGGGCCGCCGTTTTCGTCGGCCTGCTCAGGGCGGCGATTTGGCGCTCCTTCCGTGCCCCCCGTCTGGCCGAGGACGAGGGTCCCTCGGCCCATGGGCTGCCCGGCGGCGCGGCGCGCCTGCCCACCGTCCGCGAGCGTCACCTTCACGCTTGGTGGGTGCCGCCGGAGATCGGGCGCCGGGACGCCCTGTGCCTGATCCATGGGTGGGGCGCCAACGCCAGCGTCATGCTGCCGCTGGTCGAAGCCTTGCGGCGGCGCGACGGGCGCGGCGTCCTGGTGCTGTCGGCGCGTTGCCACGGGGCGTCGGATGGCGACACCTTCGCCTCCCTGCCGCGCTTCGCCGAGGACCTGTCCGCCGGGGTGGACTGGCTGCGGGAGCGCCCGGAGGTTGATCCCGAGGCGGTCACCGTCGCCGGGCATTCGGTGGGCGCGGGGGCGGCCTTGCTCTGCGCCGCGCGGCGGGATGACCTGCGGGGCGTCGTCGCCCTGTCGGCTTTCGCCCATCCCCGTCTGGTGATGCGGCGTTACCTCGCCGAGATCAAGGTCCCCTGGTGTCCCGCCGGATGGCTGGTCTCGCGCTACGTGGAGCGCATCATCGGACACCGCTTCGACGCCATCGCCCCCATGACCACCGTGGCCCGTGTGGGCGTTCCGGCGGTGCTTCTGCATGGCGACGCCGACCGTGTGGTGCCGGTGGCCGAGGCCCGCCTCATCCGGCGGCGCGGCGGCGCGCGTCTGGTGGTTCTGCCCGGCGTCGACCATCTGGGCACCGACGCCGTGGAGGAGATCGCCGAGGCCCTGGCGGCGGCCCTGCCGGACACCTCGGGCGCCGGTTCAGTCTCCGCGGAAAAATCGGAAACGATCCTCCCTAGGCGGGGCGTCTCGGTGCTTACGGAATGATCTCGATCGGCGTGCCCGGTTCGACCATGGCGAAAATCTCCTCGATTTCCGGGTCGGTCACGGCGATGCAGCCGTCGGTCCAGTCCACGTATTTGTGAATGCGCCCCATCTTGGCCTTGTCCTCGTCGTTGGGCAGGCCGTGGATGGCGATGGCGCCGCCGGGCGAGACACCCATGCGGGCGGCGCGCGCCTGGTCGCGCGGGCTGGGGTAGCTGGTCATCAGGGACAGGTGAAAGCGACTCTGGGGGTTGCGGTAGGCGATGGAATAGAGACCTTCCGGTGTGCGGCTGTCGCCTTCCATCACCTTGTCACCGACCGGATTGCCGCCCAGGCGGATGGCATAGCTCTTGACCAGCCACCCGGCGCTCCACAGGCTCAGGCGGCGGGCGCCCTTCTCCACGAAGATGTAGTCGATGGGGCCTTGGGCCGTGCTCGGCGTATGGCTCAGGCTGGCTGGTGTCCAGTCCGCCGGAGGCGGTGGAATCTCGGGCTGGCCGGTGGTCCCCTGGGCCGCGAAGGCGGCGCCACCCAAGGTCATCAGGATGGCGAGAAACGCCGGAATGAGAATGCGCCGCATGAGAGTCCGTCCCCTGCAAAACCACGACCGCCACCATACCGCGCCCGCGCGACTCCGCCAAGAATCCAGGAACCCGTGACCGTCGGCGAACGTAGGTTGGCAGGACAAGGCGCCGCAACCGCACGAAAGCGCACCGAAGGGTGGCGCCGTCGCGGCGGCTGGGCGCCCACTGGGCACCATGGGGCCTCCCGGCTGGGGGTGCCGCCGTCAACCAAGGAGACCGACGAATGGGCAGCGAAAGCCTTCACGCGCCGCGCGAGCGGCTGTCCCGCCACACCCTGGCCCAGCACCACGCCATCGTCTCGATCATCGAGGAAATGGACGCCGTGGATTGGTACCGCCAACGCGCCGACGATTGCGAGGACGCGGCCCTGCGCGAAATCCTGCTGCACAACATGCGCGAGGAAATCGAGCACGCCTGTATGGCGTTGGAATGGTTGCGCCGCAACGACGCCGACTGGGCCGAGCAGTTGAAGACCTATCTGTTCACCGAGGCGCCGATCACCGAGGTCGAGGACGTCGCCATGGGCAAGGACGAGGCCGAGAGCGCCGAGGATGGCGGCGCCGAGGACGCCGGGGCGACCAAGCCCGGCTTCACCATCGGCAAGCTGGACTGACCTTCGCCCCGGTTCCGAATGGGCACGGTCTCGCGGCGAGGGAGCGACGCTTATCGAAACGCGACGCCCCGACCCGACATGACGGATACGACAGACACGACACTTCAGGAGGATGCCATGCACCTCAATCGCGGACAGGCGCCCTTTGGCGCCGACATCTGGACCCAGATCGACGCGGCGGCGACCGCCGCCGCCAAGGCCATGCTGACCGCTCGCCGTTTCCTGGAGGTGGACGGTCCCTATGGGCCGGGCCTGACCTCCATCGAAATGGGCAACGACGGCTTCTGCCGGACCCCCGAGGAGGGCGAGGCCGGGGCGGTGGTCGGTCGGGCCGTTTCGGTCCCGATGCTGCGCAAGACCTTCGACCTGTCCATTCGCCGGGTGGCGGCGCACCTGGAAAAGGGCCTGCCGCTGGACCTGTCGCCGGTGGAGGACGCCGCCGAGGCGGTCGCCCGGCGCGAGGAGGAATACCTCTATCAAGGCAACCGGGACTTCGGCGTGCCGGGCCTGCTGACCGGCCACGGCCACCGCGAGGTCAAGGGCGGCGACTGGAGCGACATCGACTCCGTGCTCAGCGACGTCCTGGGGGCCGTCACCCGCCTGGATGACGGCGGCTTTCGCGGCCCCTACGCCTTGATCCTGGCTCCGGCCCTCTACAACGGCCTGTTCCGGCGCTATCCCGGTACCGAGTTGTTGCAGATCGAACACCTCAAGCGGGTCTGCGCGAAGGGCATCTTCAAGGCCGACATCAAGGGCGCGGCGGTCGTCGATCCGCGCGCTGGGGACGTGGTCGTCGGCCAGGACCTCCAGGCGGGTTATATCGGCATGGACGGCGTGCATTACCGGATGTTCGTGGCGGAAAGCCTGGTGCTGCGGCTTCAGGACCCGGAGGCCGTCCGCACCCTGACGCCCTCCACCGGAAAAGGCGGCGGAAAGTCCTGACCGCCGGGCGCCTGAGCCGTGCCCAACGTCGGAGCCGGAGCGGTGACCGCGTCACGATCCCGTGTCCGGCCCCGCCGGCGGCGCGGCGACCCGTCGTCCGGGCTGGTCGCCCCCGTCGCGCCCTGGCAATATGCGCGGCGGTCCCGGGCGTGGGGCCGGTTCACGGACGGCGGGGCAGGGGCATGGCCGAGGAAGATACGTTTTTGGTCTTCGCCGATATTTCCGGCTACACGCGGTTCATCTGGGAAAACCGGTACGCCCAGGCGCATGCCGCCGACATCGTCGCCCGCCTGCTTGACAGCGTCATCGACGCCCTGGCGCCACGCCTGCCCCTGGTCAAGCTGGAAGGCGACGCCGCCTTTTGCGCCGGACACCCGGGCGAGGGGGCGGCGGGGCAGGCCCTGTTGCGGGCCTTCGAGGCTTTCCGGGAGCGCCGCGACGGCATGGCCGCCGTCAACGCCTGCCCCTGCGAGGCATGCCGGACCATTCCCGACCTGGACCTGAAGATGATCGCCCACCGCGGGCCGGTGGTGCGTCATCAGGCGCGCACCGGAGAGGAACTGGCGGGCGTCCCGGTCATCCTGCTGCATCGCCTCGCCAAGAACGGCGTCAAGGAGCGCCGCTACCTCCTGTGGACCGAGGACGCCGCGCCGTTGCTCGCCGACCTGCCCGCCGACGCCGTGGCGCGTCGCGTCGAAAGCGATCCCGACCTGGGGCGGGTGCCCGTTCATGTGTTCAGCCGTTTTACCGGTGAGGCGCCGCCGTCGCGCGCCGCCTGGCCGCGCCGTCAACTGGATCATTTGAGGAAGGCCGCCTTGTGGTGGCCGTTGATGCTGCGCGGCGTGCCCGGCAAGCGGGCTTCCATCGTCCACCGCCACGGAGACTGACGGGCGCCGCGCGGCGCTACACCGTGAAGAGTTCCTGCTCGGTCAGGTAAGTGGCGTAGCCCGCGTCCTCGGACAGGACATGGCTGCCCAACCAGTCGCGGAAGAAGCGGTGGAAGCTTCCGGCGTCCAGGGGGCGCCCGCTGGCGCATCTCTGCCGCAGGTTGATGATCTGCTCCAGCATGACCTCGTGATGGGCGGCGTGGCGGGCCACGTCGGGATAGCCGAAGCGTCGCAGCAACGCTTCCTCGTCCTGGAAATGCTGCCGGGTCGCTTCGGTCAGGACGTCCAGGCTGTCGAGAAGCTGGTCCCGCGAGCCGGTCTTCAGGTGCTCGGCGGCGTCGCAGGTCAGGTTGAACAGGCGTTCGTGCTGGCGGTCCATGGCGGGAATGCCGGTGACGTAGTCCGCCAGCCACGGGAAGGCGGGACCGGCGGAGCGGGGAATGAACACCTCGGCCATGCGGCGGCGGTAGCTTTCCAGCAGCTTCAGGCGCGTCACCGGAATGGACAGCAGGATCTGGCCCGGCACGGCCAGGGCGGCGGTGGCCTCGGCGGCGCGATAGGTGAAGGGGGTCTCGCCGGTATGCAGGACCTCGGCCACGCCGACGTGGCCGCCGGGGCCGATGGTGTCGGCGACGCGTCCGTCCAACAGCTTCTCGATCACGCCATGGCGGACCAGCAACAGGTGGTCCCGCCCGGCCAGGGGAACCTCTTCCCCGGCGTCGAAGTGCAGTTCGATCGCCTGCGCGGCGATGAGGTTGCGCACCAGCCCGGAGACGTTCTCGTCGAGCAGCCAGGTGCGGTTGAAGAACTGCCGGGCCTCGGCCAGACGATGGATGCGGCGCAACAGCCCGGAGCGGTCGACGACCTCACGGTAGAGGGCGGCGGGGATACGCAGGACGCGGACGAAGCCGAGCGCCCGGATGGTGTCCGGCGACGGCGCGTCTTCCAGGGCCGCCAGTTCCCCCAGCATGGCCCCGGCGGTCATCAGGGCGCCCACCTCGCGGTCGCCGCCGATCGCCTCGACGGTGCCCGACAGGACCAGATAGACCGTGTCGCAGGGGCGGCCCTCGCGGACCAGGATGGTCTCCGGATTGATCGTCTCGACGGGGTGGTTGAGGAGCATCCGCACCAGATGCTGCGGGCAGTCCACCAGATAGCGGCTGAGGTATTCGTGGCCGAAGCGCAGCGGGTATTCCTGTTCCGCCGGGATCAGGATGTCCACCGTGCCGAAAGGCGCGCCGGAGCCGATCTCCCGTTGGGCCAGGGTCAGGGCGTGGGCGGTATGGGCCAGGATCAGCTTTCCCGAGGGGTCTTGGGCGAAATCCTCGGCGGCGCCGTGGATCATGCCGCCGCCGATATCCAGCTTCTTGATGTCCGCCG
>CAZFRK010000167.1:0-7058 GCA_964521375.1 uncultured Rhodobacterales bacterium | reverse complement strand
CATGGCCTCGGCCACGTCGTTGACGTAGACCGGCTGGAAGCGCGGCCCGCCGGCGCCGTAGAAATCCAACGCCGGGAAGCCGTTCCGCTTGACGATGCCCGGGGCGTCCTTGGCGAAGTAGAACAGGGCCGGCAGGGCACGGGCCAGGGCGCCGAACAGATTATAGAAGCCGTCTTCGGGGCCGAAGATCACCGACGGGCGGACGATGACGGCCTCCGGGAACGCCTCGCGCACCCGTTCCTCGCCCTCGGCCTTGGACTGGGCGTACCGGGCCGGGGACTCCTTGGAGGCGCCCAGCGCGCTCATCTGGATGAGCTGCTTGACGCCCGCCTCCTTGGCGCAGCGGGCGACGGTGGCGGCGCCCTCGACATGGATGGCCTGGAAGGTGGCCTTGCCCTTTTCGGCCAGGATGCCGACCAGATTGACCACCGCGTCGGCGCCTTCCATGGCCGCCTTGACGCTGTCGGGCTTACGGATATCGGCCGGGAACGGCGCGATCTGCCCCAGTTCGCCCAACGGCTTGAGGAACTTCGCGGCCTCGGGATCGCGCACGGCGACGCGCACGCGCCAGCCGTCGTCGGCCAGCTTGTTGATCAGGTGGCGCCCGACGAAGCCGGAGCCGCCGAAGACGGTTACGAGGCGATCGGCCATGATCCCGCAGTCTCCTTGAAGTCACGCGGCGCGGAAGGCGCGCGGACGACGATGTCACTCGGATGGAATTGGCGAAAACTGGCACAACCAAGCGGCCAAAGCAACAGAAAGGCCGGTGCGTCGGGCGGGCCGCGCCTACCCGAAGAGGCTGGCCGCCCCGACGGTCCCATCCCACGGCGCCTTGCCCGGGGGTACCCCGCCGCCCGAACCGGTCGACCGCCGAATTTTCGCCGCGCCGTCACATTTTTTGAAAACGCCGTGTTGACAGAGGTCGGGAAGGGCAGTAAGTATCCGCTCCCACGACGGACCGGACGGCGAAACCAACGCCCAAGGGACCGTGGGACGCCCACCTTGCCCAGGTGGCGGAATTGGTAGACGCGCAGGTTTCAGGTACCTGTGGCCGAAAGGTCGTGGAAGTTCGAGTCTTCTCCTGGGCACCATCGTTTCGAAAGCCGGCTGACGGAAACGTCGCCGGCTTTCGCGTTTCCGGTGCTCGGGCCACGGTTTTCGTTGACGCGGAGCGGCGCGAGGGGTTCCTTTGGGGCCGATCATCGACCGAGCCGCGCACGAGGGCCTTTTCATGAGCACGTCCCAGACCGCTCCGAAGCCGACCATCCATTACCACCGGGGCGACCTGCCCGACGGCCTGACCTTTTCCGGCGCCATCGCCGTGGACAGCGAGACCATGGGCCTGTCGCTGCACCGCGACCGCCTGTGCGTGATCCAACTGTCGGCGGGCGACAACAGCGCCCATGTGGTCCAGCTGGGCGGCGACCTGGGCTACGACTGCCCCAACCTGAAGCGCGTGCTGAGCGATCAGACGCTGCTCAAGATCTTCCACTACGCCCGCTTCGACGTGGCCATGGTCAAGCGGTGGCTGGGCGTCGACTGCGCGCCGCTGTGGTGCACCAAGATCGCCAGCAAGCTGACGCGCACCAATTCCGACCGCCACGGCCTGAAGCAGCTGGTGAGCGAACTGGTCGGCGTCGAGCTGTCGAAGGAACAGCAAACCTCCGACTGGGGCGCGGCGACCTTGACCGAGCAGCAGCTTCACTACGCGGCCAGCGACGTCCTCCACCTGCACGCCCTGAAGGACAAGCTGGAAGCCCTGCTCGACCGCGAAGGCCGCCGCGACATGGCCGAGGCCTGCTTCCGTTTCCTGCCCACGCGCTGCGCGCTGGACCTTCAGGACTGGGGCGAGATGGACATCTTCGCCCACTGACCGCCGGAGTGGGTCGCGGAGCGGGCGGCGAAGCGGACGCGGCCTGACGCCCCCTGACAAGGGGCTTCCCGCGCCCCATGTAAGCCGCTTGGCCCGTGTTGACCGCCCCCGGAGGCAGGGCCATACTGGCCCTTGCGCGGGGTACGCCCCTGTTTCCGGCCACCGGACACCCGGGAGCCGGGTCATCGGGGGCGTCGACCGGGGATGTCGATCCAGGCCCATGGCGACCGCGGCGCCACCGGCCGGATAAATCCCGCGCCGATGAGAGGGAACCGTCAAAGTGAACGCTGGGAAAACCGGCCCGACCCACCTGCCGAGCCAGACCCTGACGAGCCTCTCCGGCTCCCCCGGAGAGAGCGGCATCCTGGCCAGCGGTCGCCGCACCCTGGAGATCGAGGCGCGCGCCCTCGTCGCGCTGGCCGAAAGCCTGAACGGCGCCTTCGAGGACGCGGTGTCCCGCCTGTCCCTCGTCGCCGGGCGGGTGATCATCACGGGCATGGGCAAGAGCGGTCACATCGGTCGCAAGATCGCCGCCTCCATGGCCTCCACCGGTACCGCCGCCTACTTCGTCCATCCGGGCGAGGCCAGCCACGGCGACCTGGGCATGATCGCCCAGGACGACGCCGTGATCGCCATTTCCAACTCGGGCGAGACGGCGGAGCTATCCGACATCATCGCCTATACCCGGCGCTTCGCCATCACCCTGATCGCCATCACCGGGCGCGCCAAGAGCGCCCTCGCCCAGGCCGCCGACGTGGCGCTCATCCTGCCCGACATGGAAGAAGCCTGCCCGCACGGCCTGGCGCCCACCACCTCGACCACCATGACCCTGGGCCTCGGCGACGCCCTGGCCGTGGCGCTGCTGGAGGCCAAGGGCTTCACCGCCTCGGACTTCAAGCTGTTCCACCCCGGCGGCAAGCTGGGGCGCCAGCTGATGAAGGTGCGCGACCTGATGCACGCCGATACCGACAGCCTGCCGCTGGCCGCCCCCGACTCCCCGATGAGCGAGGTGCTGGTGGAAATGTCGGCCAAGAGTTTCGGCTGCGTCGGCATCGTCGACGCCGACGGGCGCCTGACCGGCATCATCACGGACGGCGACCTGCGTCGCAACATGTCCGCCGACCTGCCTCTGGCGTCGGCGAAGTCCGTCATGACGCGGAATCCGAAGACCGTGCCACCGGGCATGATGGCCGCCGAGGCCCTGCGCCTGATGAACAGCATGAAGGTGACGAGCTTCTTCGTCGTCGGCGAGGACGGCAAGCCTCAGGGCCTGCTGCACATCCACGGCATGCTACGGGCGGGCGTGGCATGAGCGGCGCGGACCGCCTGACGGACCCCGACGCCGGGACGATCGCCGACCTTCGGGCCACCGAGGATCGGGCCGTCGGGGATCGGACGAACGCAACCCACTCCGCCGCGACGACCTGGACTCCGTCGGCACGATCGTCGTCGCACCGCTACACGCGCTTCGTCGGCCTGATGAAGATCATGCTGCCGGCGGTCGCCATCGCCCTGGTCGGCGCCGTCGCCCTGTGGCCGCAGCTTCAGGACATCGGCGAGGATGGCTTCTCCATCTCCTTCGCCGACGTGGGCCGCGACGCCGCCGGGCGGCAACGCCTGGTCAACGCGCGCTACTATGGCACCGACGGCGACTCCCAGCCCTACACCATCACCGCCGACCTGGCCGAGGAGACGGCGCCGGGATCGTCGCGCGTGCGCCTCGACGCCCCCAAGGCCGACATCACCCTCAATGACGGCTCGTGGATCATGCTGGGGGCCGACGAAGGGCTCTACAGCCAAGGCAGCGGCACCCTGGATTTGACGGGCGCGGTCAACCTGTTCCATGACGCCGGGTACGAACTCCACACCACCGAGGCGACCATCCACATGGCCGAGGGGGAAGCCGTCGGCACCGCGCCGGTGCGTGGCCAAGGCCCCTTCGGCGAGCTGACCGCCGAGGGCTTCCGCCTCACCGACACCGGGCGCCGGGTGGAATTCACCGGCCACGCCCGCCTGCTTCTGCGCCCGTCCCCGGAGCCGCCACCCCAAGAGTCGCGGTCGCCGGGCAAAGAGGGTTGACCGCCGCCGCCACCGTCCGCCCTTCCGCCCACCGCTCTTCCGCCCCTCCGCCCCAGAGACCGATGACCAGACCCCTCCCCCGCGCCGGTGCCCGGCGGACCGCCACGCTCCTTTTCGTCCTGGCCGCCCTGGCCGCGGCGACGCTGCCGCCGTCGCCCTCGGCGATGGCCCAGAGCCTCGACCTGGGGGGTGGACGCGGCGACGGGCCGATCGAGGTCGTGGCCAACAACGGCATCGAATGGCAACAGGATTTGCGCCGCTTCATCGCCCGCGGCGACGCCGTGGCGACGCGCGGCCAGGTGACCCTGCGGGCCGACGAACTGGTGGCCTATTACGACCAGGACGGCGCGACCGACGGCGGATCGGGCGGCGGCGGCACGGAGATCAACCGCCTGGAGGCCCACGGGTCGGTGCGCATCACCTCGCCGACCGAGGAAGCCACCGGCGGCGACGCCGTCTACACCGTGGCCGACGGTCGCATCGTCCTGACCGGCGCTCCGGTGCGCCTGCGCACACCCAGCGAAGTGGTGACCGCCGGGGAGCGGATGATCTATGATGTGGTCGGCAAACGCGCCATCGCCGAGGGCGGGGCGACCATCGACCAGGGCAAACGGACCCTGCGGGCCAAGACCCTGGTCGCCACCCTGACGGAGACCAACGGCAAGACCGACATCACCTCGGTCGATGCCCAGGGCGGCGTGGTCATCACCACCGAAAAAGAAACGGCACGCGGCTCGCAAGGCAAATATAATGCCAAAACGGGTATCGCCACCCTCACGGGTTCGGTTACACTGACCCAGGGCCAGAACGTCCTAACCGGCGCCACGGCGGTGGTCAATATGCGCACCGGCGTCAGCACCCTCAGTGGTGGGGGCGACCAAGGCGCCGGCGGCAAGGCCCGCGCCGTGCTGGTTCCCAACCGCCAGCCCGGCGAGGCGACGACAGGGCAATAAGGGGTCCCGGTCCAGGGCACCCCAAGGGACCGGAGGAATCGTGACCGACAGCCAGGACAACGGTGCCGAAGAAGCGGCGGACGGCCCCCGTCTGGTGGCCGAAACCACGGGCTTGAGCGTGCGCAATATCGGCAAACGCTTCAAGCGGCGCCCCATCCTGCGCGACGTCTCGCTGTCCGTGCGCCGGGGCGAGGCGGTGGGCCTGCTGGGTCCCAACGGCGCCGGCAAGACCACCTGCTTCTATTGCGTCACCGGCCTGATCACCCCGGACACCGGCAGCATCGAACTGGACGGCCAGGACATCACCGGCCTGCCCATGTACCGCCGCGCCCGCCTGGGCATCGGCTACCTTCCGCAGGAAGCCTCGATTTTCCGGGGCATGAGCGTCGAAGACAACATCATGGCCGTCCTGGAGGTCGCCGAACCCAAGGCGCACCGGCGCGAGGCCGCGCTGGAGGACCTGCTGGCCGAGTTCTCCATCACCCACCTGCGCCGCGCCCCGGCGCTGTCTCTGTCGGGCGGCGAGCGGCGGCGCGTTGAGATCGCCCGCTCCCTGGCCAGCCAGCCCAACTTCATCCTTCTCGACGAGCCGCTGGCCGGTATCGACCCCATCGCCGTCGGCGAAATCCGTGACCTAGTGGCCCATCTGAAGGATCGCGGCCTGGGCGTCCTGATCACCGACCACAACGTGCGGGAGACGCTGGACATCATCGACCGCGCCTACATCCTGCACGGCGGCACGGTGATGATGGAAGGGTCGCCCAGGGACATCGTCGCCGACGAAGGGGTCCGCCGGGTCTATCTCGGCGACCGCTTCAGTCTGTAGCCGCGGGATTCGGTGTCGCCATGGCGCTGCAACCCAGACTCGACCTTCGCCAGTCCCAAACCCTCGTCATGACGCCGCAACTGCAGCAGGCGATCAAGCTGCTGCAGTTGTCCAACCTGGACCTCAACGCCTACGTGGAACAGGAGTTGGAGCGCAATCCTCTTCTGGAACGCGACGAGGGCGCGCGCGAAGAGCAGTCCCCGGTGGCCGCCGGGGAGGAACGCCGCGACGCCGACAGCCTGCTGGTCGACCATGTGGAGCGGGGCGCCGCCGAGGCGCCGCTCGACGTGGAGGTCGACAACAGCTACGACGAGGGCAGCCCCCTGGAAGGCCCGGCCTACGATCCCGACAGCGGACAGGCGGCCTGGGACCGGGTCGGCTCGGGCGGGCGGGGCGACTTCGAGGACGACGACCGGGCCTATGACGAGTCCCTCAGCGAGGGGATGAGTTTCCGCGACCATCTGCTGGACCAGCTGACCATGGATATCGCCGATCCGGTGGACCGCGTGATCGGCACCGCCCTGATCGACAGCCTGGACGACTCCGGCTGGCTGGCCGCGCCGGTGACCGAGATCGCCGACGGCCTGGGCGCCCCCGCGGAGCGCGTCGAGGCGGTCCTGGAACGCCTGCGGCGCTTCGACCCGCCGGGCGCCTTCGCGACCTCCCTGCAGGACTGCCTGGCCTTGCAGCTGAAGGACCGCGACCGCTACGATCCGGCCATGCGGGCCCTGGTGGAGAACCTGGACCTGCTGGCCCGGCGGGACTTCCCGGCCCTGCTCAAGGTCTGCGGCATCGACGGCGAGGACCTCCAGGACATGATCGCCGAACTGCGCACCCTTGACCCCAAACCGGCGCATCGCTTCGACGGCGCCGCCGCCCAGCCGATCATCCCCGATGTCCTCATGCGTCCGGCGCCGAGCGGCGGCTGGATCGTCGAACTGAACCCCGCCACCCTACCACGCGTCCTAGTCAATACCCGCTACTACGCCGAGGTGTCCAAGGCCGCCCGGTCGAAGGACGAAAAGAGCTTCCTGACGGAAACGTTCCAAACCGCCTCCTGGCTGGTCAAATCCCTGGACCAGCGGGCCAACACCATCCTCAAGGTCTCGACCGAGTTGGTGCGCCAGCAGCACGCCTTCTTCGAACGCGGCATCCAGGGCCTGAAGCCGCTGATCCTGCGCGACATCGCGACGGCCATCGACATGCACGAAAGCACGGTCAGCCGCGTCACCTCCAACAAGTACATCGCCACGCCGCGCGGCATCTTCGAGCTGAAGTACTTCTTCACCCAGGCCATCGGCGGCGCCGACGGCGGCGACGCCCATTC
>CAZFRK010000166.1:0-7071 GCA_964521375.1 uncultured Rhodobacterales bacterium | reverse complement strand
TCGTCCTTCAGGAAGGCGGCGACACCGTCGGGGGTCGCGGTCATGCCCTTCTTGCCCTTTTCCCAACCGGCCGGGCAGACTTCGCCATGGCTCTCGTGGAACTGCAGGGCGTCGACCATGCGCAGGGCCTCGTCGACGTTGCGGCCCAGCGGCAGGTCGTTGATGACGCAGTGGCGGACCTTGAAGTCGCGGTCGATCAGGAAGGTGCCGCGGAAGGCGACGCCGGCGTCTTCGATCAGCACGCCGAAGTCACGGGCGATCTGCTTGGTCAGGTCGGCGACCAGCGGGAACTGGACGTTGCCCAGACCGCCTTCGTCCTGCGGGGTCTTCTTCCAGGCCAGGTGGGTGAACTGGGAATCGACGGAAATGCCGACGACCTTGCAGTTGGCTTCCTGGAACTTCGCCAGACGGTGGTCGTGGGCGATGATCTCGGACGGGCAAACGAAGGTGAAGTCCAGCGGGTAGAAGAAAACGATACCGTAGGAGTCCTTCAGGTAGTTCTTCAGGTTGAAGGTCTCGTTGATCGCGTTGTCCGGCATCACCGCCTGGGCGGTGAAATCGGGAGCGGACTTGCCGACCAGGGTGCCGACCGGGGAAATCACTTCGGTCATGGACTGTCTCCGTCAGAGAGTGGGATTCGAAAATAGGCTAAACGACCCACCCTAATTACCGCCGACGCGGTGAGGGTTTCAAGTCTAGAATCGCTACAAAGTAGAAAGCCGCGCCGGGACAAGGGCTTCCCCGGCGTCAAGGTTCGTTCGCGACGGAATCTTGCGCCGCGTCGTATTGTCGTTGCCAAGGAGTTGGGGGGATTGTAATTTCCTTGCGCGCACACGGCGGTTCCCCAGGATCGCTCCATATCCGGACAGAAAGGGTGAAAACGGCACCATGCAGCGGGTCAAGCTGGATCGCATCGATCGGCGAATCCTGCGCGATCTCCAGGACGACGGTCGCATGACCAACGTCGAACTGGCGCGCCGCGCGGGCATTTCGGCCCCGCCCTGCCTGCGTCGCGTCCGGGCGCTGGAGGAAGCGGGCTATATCCGGGGGTTCCACGCCGACGTCGACCCCCACGCGCTGGGCTTCAACGTCACGGTGTTCGCCCAGGTCGGCCTGAACAGCCAGGCCGAGGCGGACCTGAAGGCCTTCGAGTCCCTGGTCAACGAATGGGATCAGGTCCGCGAATGCCACATGCTGGCCGGAGAGACCGATTTCCTGCTGAAGGTGGTGGCCCGCGACTGGGACGACTACCAGCGGTTCCTGACCACCCGGTTGACGGCGGCGCCCAACGTGTCCCACGTCAAGAGCGCGCTGGCCATCCGCACCGCCAAGCTGAAGCCCGGGGTCCCCGTCGACGTGGAAGAGGGCGAGGCGCCGGTCGAGGACTGAACCGAGGGCCAGGGCGAGGCCCCGCCCCGGTCTCGCGCCCGATTCTCATATGAGAACATGCGGACATAGGGCCGATGCGACGGCGATTGCCGCCGGGTCGGTTCGGGCGTAATGTGTCAGCCTTCCTGACCCTTGGCGGCGCCGACCATGGACCTGCACACCTGGCTTCTGTTCACCACGACGGTTTTCTTCCTGTCGGCCACGCCCGGCCCGAACATGCTTCTGGCCCTGGGCCACGGCCTGCGCTTCGGACCACGCCGCGCCGTCGCCACGGTGATCGGCACCATCGCCGGTCTGCTGGTCCTGATGACGGCCTCCATCACCGGCCTCAGCGCCCTGCTGGCGGCCTCCGAGACGGCCTTCTCCATCGTCAAGTGGTGTGGCGTCGCCTATCTGCTGGTCCTGGGCGTCAAGTCGTGGCGCGCCCCAACGGCGCCCGTCGAGGCGGGCGCGACGCCCGAGCGCGGCGGCTTCTGGCGGCTGGCCATCCAGGCCTTCCTGGTCTGCGTGTCCAACCCCAAGGCCATCGTCTTCCTGGTCGCCCTGTTCCCGCAGTTCCTGGATCCGCACGCGCCCATGACGCCGCAGGTCCTCATCCTGATGGTCACCTTCTCGGTCAGCGAGGCGATCTGGATCATGACCTACGCCACGGGCGGCCGGCGCCTGCTGCCGCTGCTGAACAAGGCGGGCGCCGGGCGCCTGGTCAACCGCCTGTCCGGCGGCCTGCTGATCGGCGCCGGGGCCATGCTGGCGGTGGCGCGGCGGCTTTAGGCGTCCGCGCCGTCCCCTCCCCCGACCATGGCCGGAGCCGGGGCCGGGGCTGGGGCTGGGGCCGGAGCCGTCAGTTGGCCCGCCCGCCGAGGTCGAGGTCGATGGCCTCCATGGCCGCCGAGAGGACGCGCACCGTCATGTCCAGGCGCAGGTCCTGGGCCTCCCGCATGAGGTGGCGCAGGCACACCTGAATGGCGCGGGCTTCCGACAGGTCGTCCTCTTCCCAGGTCAGGGCGACGCGGTCGCGGTCAATGACAATCTTTCGGACGGCATCGGTCATGGCTTTCATCTCCTATCCATTGGAGAACGCCGGACAGCGCCCCCATGATGAGTTCGTGCACGGTATCCAGGCCCGCGTCCTCGGCCTCCCGCGCCAAATAGGTCAGTCCCGGCAGTAGGGCCTCGGCGGCCTCGCAGGCGGCGACGGGCTCCTCCGTCCGGTCGTCCCGGCTGTCCAGCGCCCGCGCCATCACGCCGCCCGGCCCGCCTGAAGGTCCTTGGGCAGGCGCAGCACCGGGCCGTCCAGGCCGAAGCGGGCGCGGATCTTGGGCAGCACGGCGGCGTCCACCTTCAGCTTCCCGGCGCACACCTTGTCGCCGCCCAGCACGCGCGGCTCGCCCAGCAGCTCGACATGCCAGCCCGAGCGGACGAAGAGCGAGCGGATGATGAGGGTCGGCATGACGCCGACGATCCAGTCCAGGCCGTTGGCGACGCCGAATTCCATATAGGCGCAAATCAGTTCGCCCAGGACGCGGCGGCGCTCTTCCGGCGACAGGTCGCGATCGACGCCGATGCGGGTGCCTTCCCAGATCAGGCTGCTTTCGGGCAGCGGCTCGCGCGTCACCATGTCCGGCCAGACGTCCTTGAGCATGTAGGGACGGTCGGTCGGGCTGAGGCGGGAAATGCCGCGCGCCTCGCCGTCGGCGTCGCGATAGATCAGGTAGGACGCCGCCAGGGTGTCGTAGTTGTCGTATTCCATGCCCTGCCAATGGGGCACGTCCCACTGCTGGCGCTCGATGAAGACGCGGTAGCGCAGGCGGTGCGAGGACGCCAGGGCGTCGCCGAACAGATGCGACGTGGCGATGGTGACGCAATCGATCATGGTGCCTCTCTCCTTTGCCGACGGACCCAAACGCCGGTGGAAGGAAGAGACCAGATCGCGCCGTCCGGGACACCTACGGACCCGCGTAGGGGGACGGAAAACACCCACGCGCGTTTTTCGCGCGCCGCCTTAGAGGGAGATCAAGCCCTGGGTCAGGGCCTTGACCACCGCCGTGATGCGGCTGTCGGCGTCGAGCTTGCGCAGGATGTTGCGCAGGTGGAAGTCCACCCCGTGCTCGGAGATATTGAGGATCTCGCCGATCACCCAGTTGCTTTTGCCACGCGCCGCCCATAGCAGGACTTCCCGCTCGCGGGGGGTCAGGCAGGCCGCCTCGTCCCCCTGGCCGCCCGGCGCGTGGGAGGCGAAGGCGACATGGAACTGCACGGTCAGCATGTGCAGCCGGGGCAGGAAGCGCGGCCCGTCGGGATTGGCGTCGCGGCTGGCCAGGGACACGCCCATCAGCTCGCCGCCCGGACCGTGCAGGGGCACGGCGACACCGTCGTTCAGCCCGGCCTCGCGGGCCTCGTTCATGACGCGGCGCTCCACCTTGCCGTAGCGGTGGCGGCGGGACAGGTCGTCCCAGGCGAAGGGGGCGCGGCGCAGGCCGCCGTAGCGGCGCAGCGGGTCCACGGCCTTGTAGCCCTGCGCCTCGTAGTGCCGCATCCAGGCCTCCGGGTAGGTCCCGGCGATAAAGGTATCCTGGCTTTGCGGATGGGCCCGCAAGGCGGCGTACATCATGCGATCGAAGCCCAGCTCCGCCGTCGCCGCCTGGTACAGCGCCAGGACGGCGTCCTGGTCGGGCGCGCCGTTCGTCGCCTCGATGAAAGACTCCATGTCCATCCATACCCCCCGGCATGAGGCCGCGGCGCCCGTCGCCCGGCGCGGGTTCCGCGTCTTCCGCCATCCTCGCCCGTTCCGGGCCTGGACGCAATTCTTTCACTTCCTGAAAATTACACCAAAAAGGTGTTTCGACGTGTGGTCGGGTGGCGCACGCGCCGCCGCATGCCGCGGCACGCCCGAAGAACCGTGTATTTCCGAGGCTTTCCAGGGAGGGGACGGGTCCTGCGCCGGGTCTCTCCAGCCGTTCCGCCGGGCTATGGACGGGCGCCGCAATCGTCCGCCAACGCCTGGAAAGCGGTCACAGGAAGCCGTTCGCGGGCCGATGTAATCTAAAATATAAAATCGGACGCGAAGCACCAATAAGGAGTATCGCGTCGCCGAAAGCAACCGCCAAAAAGGCGCGAAGAGGGAGACCGGCGGCGGACGGCGCCGACGGATCTCGCCTCCGCGCCGCGGGCCGGAGCGATGACGGGGCCGGGACCGGACTCGGAGACGGGACCGAGGACAGGCGCCGCGCGTGGGAAGACGCCTCAGGCGTCGGCGCGGGTCCGCATGCGGATGATGCCCTTGGCCTCGTCGAGCGGCACCGGCTCGCCCTTGCGCAGCAGGTCGAGGCGCCCGGCGCGCGCTAGGGCCAACATCTGCTGCTTGACCGGGTTCATATAGCGCCGCCAGCCGTCGTCCGGGTCCTTGGGCTTGCGATGGGCGGCGAAATAGGCCCGCGCGACGTCGGTCGGTGTCACGCCGTCCGGGCGGTCGGCCATGCGCAGGATCTGGTGGGCGATCGGGTCGCCCTTGGGGCGCCCGTCGGCATCGAAGAGAGTGTCGTCGGTCATGGCCGCTGTGTACGCCCCCGCGCGCCGTCTGGCAAGGGGACAGTAAGCACCAAAGGCAGACAAAGAAGACGGCCCCGGACCGTTCCGTCCAGGGCCGCGAAAGGGGTGAACCATGGCGGAAGGCACCGCCGATCACTTCATGCCGTCGGCCATGCCCTCGTCCTTGGACATCATCGTGTCGTCGTCCATGTGGTCCTTGGACATGGTGTCCTTGGACATGTGGCCCTTGTCCACGGGCGTAGCGGACATGCCGTCCTTGGGCATGCCCTCCTTGGACATATCGTCCTTCATCATGGCGTCCTGGGCCATCGCCCCTTCGGCCTTCATGCCGTCCATCTCGTCGGACGCCATGCCCGACGCCTGGGCCGCGATCGGCGCGGCGGCCAGGGCGACGGCGGCCAGGGCCAGGGTCCGGACCAGGGCAGCGGTGGGGAACAGGGGGAACGTCTTTCGCATTGTGTCCTCCATCAGACATCTCGTGGAACGCGAGAAGCCTGACAGAGAACGACCACCAAAGGGCGTCACGCCCGCGTGAGGTCGATCACGACCCCGCGAGGGCGACCGATCAGCCCGCGAGCGCCTTCTGGCGGGCCTCGACCACGGCGTCGGCCTGCTTGCCGGTCACTTCCTGCAAGTGGTCGAAGGTCATGGAGAAGGAGCCGACCCCGCGCGAGGCGGACCGGATTTCCGTGATCAGGTCGTGCATGTCGGCCTGCGGAACGTTGGCCTGGATGGTGTCCCAGCCGGTCCAGCCGTCCTTGGGCATGAAGCCCAGGATCTGCGCCCGCCGCCCCGACAGCGCCCGCTGCGCCTTGGAGGTGGCGTCGGAGGGCACGGAGACCTCCACCGACAGGATGGGTTCCAGAAGCGTCGGCGAACATTGCGCCGCGCCGTCGCGCATGGCCATGCCCGCCGCCGTCTTGAAGGCCGCTTCCGAGCTGTCGACCACATGGTAGGAGCCGTCGAAGAGATCGACCGAGAAGTCGACCACCGGGAAGCCCAGCGGCCCGCGCGCCGCCCAGTCGCGCACCCCGGCCTCGACGGCGGGGATGTACTGCTTGGGCACCACGCCGCCGGTGATGGAGTCCGAGAACTGGAGGCCCGAGCCGCGCGGCAGGCCCTTGATGGTCAGATGCACGTCGCCGAACTGCCCGTGGCCGCCGCTCTGGCGCTTGAAACGGCCCTGCACCTTGGTCGAGCCCTTGAGGGTTTCCTTGTAGGGGACCTGGGGCTGGCCGACCTCGACCTCCACGTGGCCGACGCGGGCCAGACGGGCCAGGGCGACCTGAAGGTGGATATCCCCCTGCCCCCACAGCAGCAACTCGCCGGTGTCGGCGTTCTGCTCGACGGTCAGGGAGCGGTCTTCCTCCGCCATCTGGGCCAGGGCGGACATGAGCTTGACGTCGTCGCCCTTGCGCTTGGGCGTCAGGGCCAAGGCGAAGAGCGGCGGCAGGGCCTCCGGCCAATCGGGGGCCGGGTCCGGCGCGTCGCCCACCAGGGCGCCGGTCGGCACGTCGTCGAGCCGTCCCAGGGCGACCACCGCGCCCGGCCCGGCCTCGGTCGCCTTGGCGGTGTCCTGGCCGTTGATGGCGTAAAGGCCGTTGATCTTGCCGCCCGACCCGGTGGAGGCCTTGACGGTCATGCCGTCCTTGACCGTGCCCGACCACACGCGGGCCACCGACAGCTTACCCGTATGGCTGGCGTGCTGGGTCTTGAACGCCGTGGCGGCGACGCCCCCGGCGGCGATGCCCAGGCGGTCGCGCGCCGCCTCGACGGCGGGAACGTCGTGGCGCAGGGCCTTCCACAGGCGGCGGACGCCCTCGTCCTTGTCCGCCGACCCGAAGAACACCGGCACCACCAGATCCTCGGCCAGATCCTTCCTCAGGTCGCCGTAGACCTCTTCCTTGGGCGGCTGGACGTCTTCCAGCAGTTCCTCCAGCAGGTGGTCGTCGAAGTCGGCCAGGGACTCCAGCATCTCCTGGCGGGCCTCCTGCTCGCGGTCCTGGACCGACTCGGGGATCTGGATGAGGTCCGACGCCTCGCCGGGGTTGTACTTGTAGGCGCGCTCGGAGACGAGATCGACGTAGCCGGTGATCTGCTCGCCCTCGCGGATGGGCACTTCCCGCAGGATGA
>CAZFRK010000165.1:0-7132 GCA_964521375.1 uncultured Rhodobacterales bacterium | reverse complement strand
GGCCACCGTGACCGCCTTCATCAGGGCATTGTCGGCGGTCAGGCGCACCGGCACGTCGTAGCGTGGATAGCGGGCCAACAGGCGGCCGTCGGCGCGGACCAGACCGATGGCGAAGGCCGATCCCGCCTCTCCGGCGGCGTCGGCGAAGAGGCGCCGCAGATCCTCCACCCGCAACCCGGCAATGAAGGCGCCCTGGCCGTCGGCCCGTCGCAGGGCCAGAGGCACGATTTCGGTGCCGGAGAACCGCGTTGTCCGGGGGGCGGCGATAACCAGGTCGGACGGCCCGGTCATCAGGCGATGGAAGAAAGGCTGCCCGCCGAAGCTTTCCCAGGCCACCGACTGGCTGCCGCTGACGGCCAGAACGACGCCGCCCCCATCGACCGCGGCGACGGGAATGCGGGTCCGCTGGTCGCCGACCAATTCCCGCAGGAAGTCATGATCCGGGGGAACGCCGCGGGCCCGCAACAGACTGTCGGCGAGGCGAAGGACCTTTTCCTCGAACAGCAGGGTCTGGGCGACATGCTCGCGCAGCACCGCGACCCGACCGCGTGTCAGGCTCTCGGCATCGGACACGGCGGCGCCGTAGGTCAGGACGGCGAAGCCCGCGAGCAAGGCCAGGGGCGCCGTGAAGCCGGCGATCATCAGGGCCGTCAGGCGGGAATTCCGACGCAAGGCGTCCTCCGTCCAGGTCCGTTTCCAGGCATTAAGGGGAAGACGTTAGAGTAAATGCCGAGCGGACGAAATCGTCCGCGACGATGTATTCGCTGAAAGATGGATAGAGCGGATGTCTCGACCGTAGGGGAGCGAAAGCCGCTCCAGCACGACGGGGCCGGGTCCGCGCGGGTCCGAATCCGCCCGCCTATAACTTCTTACAGGCGACGGCGGGATGGGGATTGGATAGGGTCGAAGGGCTGGAGGGTTCCGGAGCCTCGCTGCCTCTCACGACCCATCTTCGGCGCGCCGCCACCCACGGTTCGCCGACGTGGTTCCCGGAATTCTCCAGCCCGGTTCTTCTCCACCTAACGCCCGCCCCCGCGAACACCTTTCCTCGGCGAACACCTTTCCTCGGCGAACGGCTGGCCCCGCCGAGCGCCCGTCCCAGGGCCGCGGACCGGCGCGGTCCCATGCCGTCACGGCGCCCCGTCGAGGCGCCGTCACATCGGTGATCGGGAATGCTCCGAGGTCACGGCTCGATCAGGCGCTCCATGACCGCCTTGACGACAAGATGGGTGCGGGTCGTGGCGTTCAGCTTTCTCTTCGCGTTCTCGATGTGATAGACGACGGTGCGCTCCGACAGGCCCAGGATCCGCGCCGTGTCCCAGGCGCTCTTGCCGCGCGCCACCCAGGTCAGGACTTCGCGCTCGCGGTCACTCAGCGTCGTGCCGACAACGTCTTCCGGGAAGCTCCGCCCCTGCTCCTCAAGCAGCCGGGTCCCGGCCAGGCTGTGCCAGTAGAAGGCCAGGAGGTGCGCCATGTGACCCTGCTGGTCGATGGTCCGCGCCTGATCTTCCGGGGTGCCGTCGGGGATCAGGTTCAGGGCGGCGTATTCTCCGTCGCGCCCGTGCAGGGGAATGGTCAGGCCATTGGAAATGCCGAAGTCCGACGCCTCCCGGAACAGGCGCCGCTGAACGCGGTCCATGTCGCGCGGTTCGGTGACGTCCGACCAGCGGAACGGCAGTTGCCGCCGCGGCCCTTCCTGAACCAGGGGATCGTGGGCCAGATAGCCCTGGGCGCCGTAATGGCGCACCCATTCGTCGGGATAGTTGGTGGCGAACAGTGGCTGAAGGCCGGGTCGGTCGCGAACCTTGACGATATGATAGGTGAAATAGCGGAATCCCGCGCCGTTCAGGAAGCCGACCAGGGCGTCTTGCTGACGACCCAGGGATTGCATGCGCTGCAGGCGCTCGATGAACTGTTGCAGCTTGACCAAGGCGCCCTCCGACGCGTGACGGCGCGGAAAGGTCGTTCTCAGGTCTTCTTCCCAGGCCCCTTCCGCCGGATCACTCTACCATCCGGCGGAAGGCTTGCCCAGGTTCACGCCATGGGTCGCCCGGGGCGACGCGGCGTGAGGTCGCCATCAGGTGCGGTTGGCGCGCGCCAGGGTCTCGATCAGCGCGCGGATCTTCTCGCGCTGGCTGGACGGCATATGCCAGTAGGACCGCACCAGTTCGAGCGATTCCGTCTTGGACATGAGGTCGCCCTGCGGACGCCGCTCACGGCCCGGCATGGAGGGCGGTTCCGCCATGCTCGCGCTTCGCTTGCGGTCCCGCAGGACGTCTTCGGGCACGTCTTCGAAGAAATAGGTGATGGACACGCCCAGGGCCTGGCAGACGTCGAACAGGCGGCTGGCGCTGAGGCGGTTGAGGCCGCGCTCATACTTCTGCACCTGCTGGAACGACACGCCGATGGCCTTGGCCAATTGTTCCTGCGTCATGCCCAGCAGGGTTCGACGCAGTTGCATCCGCGCTCCGACATGGATGTCGATGGGATCCGGTTCTTTTTCGATGGTCACGACAGCCTCTCGTTGTTCAACGTGACCGTGCAGCGCAACCCTTCAGGGCGCATAGCCTGCGCATTTACCCATTGCGCGCTTCGCGGTCTTCCAAGTTTCATACGTCTTCAAACGACGCTCCCCAGTCGTAGCCTTCTTTTTCATTGAGTGCATCAAAAAAACCTCTCGCGACACTGGATATTTGGCACCTATTCCCGCGCGTGAACCACCCCTATTGCGCGCAGACGCAGGCGGAGCGGGCGATTGCGGGTTAGGCGTCCCACCCCTCGATAATTTTCTGAACAGCGTTCACACCAAAGGGCCGCCGCTCGGGAGGGGGGGTTCCGTCCATATACGCGGGGAACCGCACGTCCCGGACCGCGCTCGATTCGCGAACCGGAGACACGAGTCCGCGTGATTCGACATGCGGATGCGACGGCACCCGCTCCGGTTCCAGGACCGGTTCGAAGCAGCAATCGACCGGTCCCAGCAGGGCCTCCCAATGCGCCAGGGGTTCGCTCGCGAACAGGGCGGCGACGGCGTCGCTCAAGGCCGTCTGGGGCAAGGGTTCGGATTGACGGTCGGTCCATTCCGGATGGCCCACGGCTTCGCAGAAGGCTTGCCAGAACTTCGGCTCTATGGCGCCGATGGCGGCGAAACGCCCGTCGGCGCAGCGGTAGCAACGGTAGTAGGCCGCCGCCCCGTTGAGCAGGTCGCCTTCGCGCGTCACGCCGCCCAACGACCCCAGCGTCAGCCCCAGGTAGCCCAGGTGCAGGGCGCTTTCGAACAGCGACACGTCCAGGCTGGCCCCCTCGCCCGTCCGCTGGCGCCGCAGCAAGGCCCCCAGGACGGCCATCACCGCGTGCATGGCGCCCGCGTGGTCGGCCATGGGCGGATAGGGCATGGCCGGGGCTTCCGCCGTCCCGGTGGCCGCCAGACAGCCGCTCAGGGCCATGTACGTCAGGTCATGGCCGCCGCGCTGGCGGTTGGGACCGTCCTGCCCGAAGCCCGACAGGGCGCAATGGACGATCCCCGGACGCAGCTCCCGCAGGCGGTCCGGCCCAAAGCCGAGACGGTCGAGCACGCCGGGACGGAAGCTTTCCAGGACCACGTCCGCCCGCGCCACCAGGGCGGCCAGCGCCTCCTTGCCGTCGGCGCTCTTCAGGTCCAGCTCGACGATGGTCTTGTTGCGGTTGACCTGCTTGTAGAAGGCCGAGACGCCGTCGGCCTCGATCGGGCCGAAGGCGCGCATGGGGTCGCCGTGCGGCGGCTCGACCTTGACGACCTCGGCCCCCAGGTCGGCCAGAAGCAGCGTGGCGAAGGGACCGGGGATATATTGGCTGAGGTCGAGGACGCGCACGCCCCGCAGGCAATCCTGAAGCATGGAACAATTCTCCCAGACAATGACGGACGCCAGGATGGGCAAGCCTTTCTTCCCTGGCAAGACGGCCGTAAGGGAAGCTAAACTCGGTTCATGAACGATATCGCCCGCCCGCCGCGCAGGCCGCGCGCCAAGATCGCCCTGCTGCCGCCCAAGGACCGCCCCGCGGCCCTGGTTGCCCTGGCCGATCAGGTGGAGGGTCAGGAGCTGCCGGGCGTCGCCCACAGCCTGCGCCTGTCGGCCCTGGCGCAGGGCGAAGCGGTTCTGGACGACGACGCCCCGTTGTTGCGAGCCTTAAGGACACGGATCGCCGAGCGGGCGACCCCGCCCCGCCCCAGCGCCAACCCGCGCCCGGTCCCCGAAGACCGCGACGCTTGGCACGCGCGCATGAAGGCCCTGGTCGACCGTCGCCGTTCCTGACGCCGCCCGGACCGGACCCGTTCGGCGTCGTCGGGCCATCCCTGGAGAGAGGCTTCGCCATGAGCGCGCGCATGCTGTTCACCATCGGCTACGCCGGAAGCACCCTCGAACCGTTCCTGCTCAGCCTGTCGGCGGCGGGGGTGGATGTCCTGGTGGATGTCCGCGCCGTCCCCGCCTCCCGCAACCGGGCCTTCGCCAAGACCGCCCTGCGGGCGGCGTTGGAGGCGGCGGGCATCGCCTATCTCCACCTCAAGGACCTGGGCACCCCCAAGGTGGGGCGGGACGCCGCCAAGGCGGGCGACATGGACACCATGCGCGCCGTCTACGAGGAACAGTTGGCGACCCCCGCCGCCCAGGCGGCCTTGGCCGATCTCGCCGCCCTGACGGCGGAGAAACGGGTGTGCCTGATGTGCATGGAAAGCGACCCGCTGGGCTGCCATCGCTCCATCGTCGCCGACCGCCTGCCCGGCGTCGTGGTCGACCACCTGCGCCCGGCCCGCCCATGACCATGACCGTCGTCGAGGCCCTGACCGCCTTCACCCTGGCCGCCGGGATCGTCACCATGACGCCTGGCCTGGACACGACGCTGGTCCTGCGCACGGCCACCGTCGAGGGCCGCCGCCCCGCCGTCGCCGCCAGCGCCGGAATCATCCTGGGCGTCCTGACCTGGGGCGTCATCGCCGCCCTCGGCCTGGGCGCGCTTCTGGCCGCCTCGGACGTCGCCTATACCGCCCTGCGCTGGATCGGCGGCGGCTATCTGGTGTGGATCGGCCTGCGGATGATCCTCCATCCGCACGATCCGCCCCACATCACCCCGTCCAAGCCGCGCAAAGGCAGCGGTTGGTTTCGGCGCGGCCTGTTGAGCAACCTGCTCAATCCCAAGGTCGGGGCCTTCTACGTGACCTTCCTGCCGCAGTTCCTGCCACCGGGGGTGGAGATCGTCTCCTTCAGCGTCCTGCTGGCGGCCATACACGCCGCCGAGACGGTGGTCTGGTTCGCTCTGCTGATCGCCGCCACGCGCCCCCTGGCCGCCTGGCTGCGCCATCCCGCCGTGACGCGCGCCCTGGACCGCCTGACCGGCGGCGTGCTGATCGCCTTCGGCCTGCGGCTGGTTCTGGTCGGGCGGACCCCGGACTAGGTCGCGGACTCATAACTGCGGAGCCAGATGCGGGCTGAAGCCAGCTTGACGGCGGCGAGGAAGTTCTCCGGCAGCTTGTCGTACCGGGTGGCGATGCCGCGGAACTGCTTGAGCTTGTTGAAGAAGCGCTCCACCAGGTTGCGCTGGCGGTAGACCCATTTGCTGAAGGCGAAGGTCTTTTTGCGGTTCCGGCGGGGCGGGATGTTGGCCCATGCCCCCGCCGTCTCGGCAAGGGCGCGGACGGCATCGCTGTCGTAGGCCTTGTCGGCCAGCAGCGTGACACCGGGGCCGAGCAGGCCGGCGAGACCACCAACAGCGACGCCATCATGGCGCTGGCCCGGTGACAGGCTCAGGGAGATGGGGCGTCCTTCCGCATCGACGACAGCATGGATCTTGGTCGTCAGCCCGCCACGGGAACGTCCCATGCTTCCATCGTCAGATCCCCCTTTTTTCCCGTCGCACCGTGCTGGTGGACGCGGACGCAGGAACTGTCAATCATGACGATGTCGCCGTCATAGGCCTCGGCGACGGCCTCCAAGAGGCGGTCCCATAGGCCATCCCTACGCCACCGCACGAACCGGTTGTAGCAGGTTGTAGAGGGTCCGTAGCGCTCCGGGATATCGCGCCAGGGTGACCCTGTCCGGAACCGCCACAGGATGCCGTTCAGCACCCGACGGTCGTCCACGCGCGGGACGCCGCGAGACTTGTTCGGCAAGAGAGGCTTGATGATCGACCACTCGAAATCGCTGAGTTCGTGACGACGCATGATTCAACCTCCTTGGCCGAGGTTGAATCATGCACCTGGGGGCTTTGTGAACCCCCTTTATGAGTTCACGGCCTAGAGAAAATCCCGAGCAGGTGGAATCGCCTGCGACGACGCATTTGCTTTAGAAAGAAGAGGATAGAGCGGATTTCCCGACCGCATGGGAGCGAAAACCGCTCTCGCCGCGGTCGTGGCTCCTGCCCCGAGATAAACCGAAAACGCCCCCGGACCGCAGTCCAGGGGCGTCGTTTTCAGGCCGCGGTCGACCCGAGGGAGCGGGCAACCGGCGATGGCGTCAGGCCATCTCCGGTTCCTTTTCCTTCTTGGACTTGGAGCCGCCGGGCCGCGGATGGACGTCGAAGGCGGGCGTGTCGTCCTCGATGCGCACCTCGACCATGCCGCCACCGACCAGGCGCCCGAAGAGCAGCTCCTCGGCCAGCGGCTTCTTGATGTGCTCCTGGATGACGCGCCCCAGCGGACGGGCCCCCATGGCGCGGTCGTAGCCCTTCTCGGCCAGCCAGCGGCGGGCCTCGGCGGTCAGTTCGATGGTCACGTCGCGCTCGCCGAGCTGGGCCTCCAACTCGATGATGAACTTGTCGACCACCTTCTCCACGACCTCCATCGGCAGGTTGCCGAAGGCGATGGTGGCGTCCAGGCGATTGCGGAACTCCGGCGAGAACATGCGGTTGATCGCCTCGGTATCCTCGCCCTCGCGGTTTTCCCGCATGAAGCCAACGGCGCTCTTGGCCATTTCCTGGGCGCCCGCGTTGGTCGTCATGATCATGATGACGTTACGGAAGTCCACGTTCTTGCCGTTGTGGTCGGTCAGCTTCCCGTGGTCCATGACCTGCAACAGGATGTTGAACAGGTCCGGGTGGGCCTTTTCGATCTCGTCGAGCAGCAGGACGCAGTGCGGATGCTGGTCGACGCCGTCGGTCA
>CAZFRK010000164.1:0-7171 GCA_964521375.1 uncultured Rhodobacterales bacterium | reverse complement strand
GCGACCAGTTCCTTCGCCGCCTTGTTGGCGTAGGTGATGCGCAGGGTCTTGGGGTCGCACAGCATGACGCGGGCGGGCTGGACCTCGACCATCTGTTTGACGCGGAAGGCCTCGTCGACGGAGGTGCGCAGTTCCTGAAGGGCACGCGCCATGGCGCCCAGTTCGTCCTGGCTGTCGGTATCGGGAATGGCGTGGTCGGTCTGGCCGTTGGCGATGGCATGGGTGGCGCCGATCATCGCCGAGATGCGCCGGGTGATCGCCCGCACGGTCAGGAAGACGGAGCCCCCGACGACGATCATCAGGATGCCGATGGCGACGCCGTTGGCCAGCGCACGTCTCCAGAAGGCGGCTTCCAGGTCGTCCACGTAAAGGCCGGAGCCGATGATCCAGTCCCATCCGGCGACCTTCTGGGCGTAGGAAATCTTCGGCACGGCGGGCTTGCCGGGATCGCGTTCCCATTCGTAGTGAACGAAGTCCCCGCCGCGTTCGGCGGCGGCCAGGACGTCGCGCGTGGTGGTCTGATTGTTGGCGGCGTCGGCGGCCAGCATGCTGGTTCCCTCCAGCTTCGGCACCGCGCCGTGAACGACGAAGGTTCCGTCGGTCGACAGCACGAACAGGTATTGGTCGCCGTCATAACGGAGCGCACGCAGGGTATCCTTGGCACGGGTCTGGGCCTCTTCGGCGGACAGAGTGCCTTCGGCGGCGAGCGCCTTATAGTACTCGGTGACGCTGATGCCCGTCTCGACGATAGAGTGGACCTTTTCCTGACGCTCCTCGGTCATGATGGTGTGGACGCCGATCAGGCCGAAGACGGCGACCAGGATCACGCTCAGGAAGGCGATGGCGATCGGTGCCCAGATTTTAACGGTGATTGGAAGGCTGTTGAGTCTCATGACGGTTCCCCATATTTAGGCCTCTCGGCTCGTGGGGGGACGGTAGCAAGACCGATACCGCTTTCATGAGGTGCTTTGGAGAAAACCCAAGTGCCGGAAATTAATGGGTTTTCCATTCTGGGATGGTATAGCCGACGGAGCGACTACCTGGACTGTGTATGGTTTTGCATTGCAAACTGCAAATCCGCGCGCAAGTTGGGATCGCGCATGCCAAAAGGGCCGCCGAAGCACTCTCCGGCGGCCCTTTTGGACGACATTCCCGTAGGACGAGCGACGCTTATTTCATCTTCGTTTCACGGAAGATGACGTGCTTGCGCGCCTTCGGGTCGTACTTGCGGAACTCGAGCTTCTGCGTCTGATTGCGCGGGTTCTTCTTGGCGATGTAGAAGTAGCCCGTGCCCGCGGTGCTTTCGAGCTTGATCTGAATCGTGGCGGGTTTGGCCATATCGCTAGTTCCTGGAGCTTAGGGTCAACCTTTGAGCGGCGCACGATAGCGTGACGGGCGGCGAAGTCAAGCACCGCGTGCCGATCCCGGCGAAAAAGTCGCTCAACGTTGCGCCGACTGGGGCATGGTCAGGGACAGGGCGCGGGCATAGAGGCTGTGGTCCATCAGCAGGTCGCGCGCCACCTCCAGGTCGTTGGCCCAGTCCCCCTGGCCGCGGGCCGGGCAGAGGGCGCGCAGCCCGTCGCGTCCGGTGCTGTCGTCCAAGGCGACGCCGCGCCACTGGGCCAGATGCACGGCGACATCGCTGGTCGCCCCGAGGGCGCCGTCCAGGGCCATGGCGCCGGATTCGTCGCGATCCTTGACGCAGACGGTCGGCATGACGCCCAGGCCGTGCAGGGCGTATCCGGACGGGCTGTGGAAACGTGACCAGGTCAGGGTCATTTCGCCCTGGTTCGGCAGGCGGATGACCGTCTGCACGGTTCCCTTGCCGTAGGACGCCGATCCGGCGAGCACCGCGCGCCCGCTGTCCTGCAAGGCGGCGGCGACGATCTCGGCGGCGGAGGCGGACCGTCCGTCCAGCAGCACCACCATGGGCAGGCCGTCGGCGATGTCGCCGCCGTGAGCGCTGTAGCTCTGGTGGGCTTCGGGGTGCCGTCCCTTGGTGAAGACGATGCGCCCGCGGGTCAGGAACAGGTCGGAGACTCCGACCGCCTGATCAAGCAGGCCGCCCGGATTGCCGCGCAGGTCCAGGAGGACGCCGCGCATGCCGCGTCCCAGGCGGCGCTTGGCCTCGTCCACCGCCTCGGCGACGCCGCGCGTGGTGCGCTGGTTGAAGCTGCTGACGCGGATCTGGGCGATGCCGTCGGCGGTGCCTTCCAGGAAGGCCGTTTGCGGCACCACCAGGCCCCGGTGCAGCAGGATGTCGCGCAGGCTTCCGGCACGGTCGACGGTCAGGCGCAGTTCACTGTCGATGGGGCCACGCAGGCGGGCGCGGATGGCCTCCCGGTCGCCGTTCATGGCGGCGAAGTCGATGGCGTCGACGGCCAGGATGCGGTCGCCGTCGCGCAGGCCCGAGGCCGAGGCCGGGGTGTCGGGCAGGACCTCGTCCACTTGCAGCCACTCCGGCGTGATGCGGTAGCGGATGCCGACGCCGCCGAAGCCATTGCGCTGTTCGCGATGGCGGCGGGCCTCGTCGGCTCCGGCATAGCGGGAGAAATGGTCCAGCGTGGCCAGCAGGCTGTCGAAGACGGCTTCGTAGATCTGTTCGTTGCCGGCAGCGGCCATGGCCGGGCTGGCCGCGCGCGCGGCGTCGGCGAGGCGCGCCGTCAATCCGGCCCAGGCGTCGGCGTCGTTGAGGGCGGGGGCGTCATAGGCGGCGAGAACCCTGTCCGGGGTACTTAGGCGGACCATGCCGTCCTTGGACTCGATGCTTAGGGAGGGATCGATGGAATGCAGGCCGCGCAGTCCCTCGACGGCGATGTCGGCGACATCGACGGCCTTCAGGGCGCGCTCCTGGATGACGTCGTAGCCGTAGGCGAAGACCTTCTCGGCCTCGTCGGCATGGAAGACCGCCGTCAGGGACCCGGCCAGGACCCCGGGCGCCGTGGCGAGGGCCGTGCCTCCGACCGCCACGACGGCCAGCACCGTCCGCAGGAAAGCCAAGCGCGCCGTCACCTCGTCCAATCCCCCGACACCACAGTCCAAACCGCATGTCCGTCGCGTCCTGTCCGGGCGACCGACAGCTTACGATCAGAGCATGGTCCGAAGCGGATTAACAAGGGGCTAAGAAGGCCCTCATACCTTCGTATTACACAGGAGCCGAAAACGACTCCCGGCGACCGTGTCGCGCCGCGGACGGTCCTATTTTCCGCCATCCTTGAAGCTTCGGTCGAGCCGCTTTTTTCCGGCTCGCTTCGCGGTCTTGACGCGGCCCTTGAGGCCGGGGCCTTTGTGGCCGCCGCGCGGGGGGGCGAAGCCCGGGCGGGCACGGGCGCCGCTGGGGGGGCGTCCGCCCGCCTCCTCGGTGCGTTCGGCGCCCTGGACCATCTCGAAGATCATGCCGCCGGTGATGGGATCGGCCTCCCGCAGCAGGATGACCACGCGGTCGCCGAGCTGGTGGACCGTGCCCGAGGCCCGGCCCACCAGACGGTGGGTGGCTTCCTCGTGCAGATAGTAGTCGTTGGGCAGGGTCGAAATGGGCACCAAGCCGCTGGCGCCGCTTTCGTCCAACTCTACGAACAGGCCGAAGCGCGTCACGCCGGTCACCCGTCCGGGGAACTGGGCGCCGACATGGGAGGCCATGAACTGCGCCGTGAAGCGGTCGATGGCCTCACGCTCCGCGGTGGCGGCGCGGCGTTCGGTCATGGAGATGTGTTCGCCGATCTCCTCGAAGGCGCGGAAGCCGTCGGCGCCGCGCTGTTCGGGCGGCAGGACGTCTCGTTGGCCCAGCTTCAGCCCGGTGATCAGGGCGCGGTGCACCAGCAGGTCGGCGTAGCGGCGGATGGGCGAGGTGAAGTGGGCGTAGCGATGCAGGCCGAGGCCGAAGTGACCCCGGTTGTCCGGCGAATAGACGGCCTGTGCCTGGCTGCGCAGGACGATGGTGTTGACCATGTGCTCCTGCGCCGTGCCCGCCACCTTGTCGAGGATGAAGTTGAAGTTCTGGGGCCTGAGCGCGCCGGTCGGCAGGTTGAGGTCCATGGATTGGAGCACCTCGCGCAGGGCCTCCACGCGTTCCAGGGCCGGTTCGTCGTGGACCCGGTACATGCAGGGCTGGTTCAGGGCCTCCAGGGTCTCCGCCGCGCAGACGTTGGCGTTGACCATGAATTCCTCGATCAGCTTGTGGCTGTCCAGGCTGGCGCGCGGGACGATGGCGGCGACCTGGCCGTCGTCGTTCAGGACGACCTTGCGCTCCGGCAGGTCGATGTTCAGCGCGCCGCGATGGTCGCGCGCCGACCGCAACGCCTTGTAGGCGCCGTAGAGGGGCGTCAGGACGCTTTCCACCAGGGGCGCCGTCGTCTCGTCGGGCGTGCCGTCCATGGCCGATTGGACCTGTTCGTAGGTCAGGCGGGCGCTGGAGCGGATCAGGCCGCGCACGAAGTCGTGCTTGTACTTGTGGCCCTGGGCGTCGATCCAGAAGTGGACCGCCATCACCGGGCGGTCTTCGTCGGGACGCAGGGAGCACCAGCCGTTGGACAGCTTCTCCGGCAGCATGGGCACCACGCGGTCGGGGAAATAGACCGAGTTGCCGCGCTCGTAGGCGACCGAGTCCAGGGCATCGTCGGGGCGCACGTAATGGGCCACGTCGGCGATGGCGACCAGGCAGTGCCAGCCCCCCGCGCCGTCGCTTTCCGCCCAGACCGCGTCGTCGAAGTCGCGGGCGTCGGCGCCGTCGATGGTGACGAGCGGGATGTCCCGCAGGTCGACGCGCGTCTTTCCGTGCCCCAGATCCATGGGCGCCGGACCGGCGCTTTCGGCCTGATCCAGGGCGGCGATGGGAAATTCGGTGGGAATGCCGTGGGCATGGATGGCGATCAGGCTGACCGCCTTGGGCTGTCCCATGTCGCCCAGGACTTCCGTCACCTTGGCCTGCCGCAGGCCGTAGCGGCGACCGGGCAGAAGCTCGGCTTCCACCAGATTGCCCGGCTCGGCGCCGCCGTCGTCGCCCCGGGCGACCACGTAGTCCTGCTTGTCGCGCTTGTCGGTGGGGCGCAGATAGAGGCCGTTGGTCCCGGTGTCCAGGATGCCGAGCACCTTCGTCGGCGCCCCGGCCAGACGCTTGATGACCCGTCCGTCGTAGGTGCTGTCGCCGGTCGGCGTCAGCTTCGCCAGGACGCGGTCGCGCAGGCCGACCGGCGGCTGGTCGCGGCGCGCCGGCAGCAGGAAGACGCGCGGCACCGGGCCGTCCTTGTCGTTCCAGGTCATGGGGCGACCGACCAATTCGCCGTCGGAATCGGTACCGGTGATCTCCACCACCGTGACGTCGGGCAGGGCGCCGGGACGGGCGAAACGCCGCTTGTGCCCGCGCTGGATCTGGCCGCCTTGTTCCAGCTCCTTGAGGATTTCGCGGACGAATGGCCGCTGGTCCGCACCCAGGTTGAACGCCCGCGCGATCTCCCGCTTGCCCACCTTTCCGGGACTGTCCTGGATGAATCGCAGGACCTGGGCCTTGGTCGGCAGGGGAACGTGCTTGGGGTGCTTCTTGGTCAATCCTCGGCCTTCTTGCTGGCGGCTGTCTTGCGGGGTGTCGCGGGCTTCTTCGCGGCGGTCGTCTTGCCACCAGCGGGCTTGGCGGTTGCCTTGGCGGCGGGCTTCTTGGCCGTCGACGCCGTCTTGGAGGTGGTCTTGGTGGCGGTGGTCTTGGTCGTGGCGGCCTTGGTCGCGCCCGATTTGGCGGCGGCCGTCTTGGCCGGAGCCTTCTTGCCCTTGGTACCGCCCTTGGCGTCCTTGGCGGCGATCAGTTCGACGGCCTTTTCCAGCGTCACCGCGTCCTTGTCCAGGTCGCGGGGCAGGGTGGCGCGCGTCTTGTCGTGCTGGACGTAGGGACCGAAGCGTCCGTCATGCAAGGTGACGGGCTTCTTGCTGTCGGGATGGGCGCCCAGGTCCTTGGCCGGGGCCTTCGCCCGCGACTTCGCCCCGGCGATCAGCTCGACGGCGCGGTTCATGCCGATCTCAAGGACGTCGTCTTCCTTGAGGTTCACATATTGGCTGCCGTGCTTGATGTAGGGACCGAAGCGCCCGATGCCCGCCGAGATCATCTCGCCGGTTTCCGGGTGCGGTCCGATGTCGCGTGGCAGCGACAGCAGCGACAGCGCGCGCTCCAGGGTCATCTCTCCCGGCGCCTCGCCCTTGGGCAGACCGGCGCGTTTGGGCTTCTTCTTCTTGTCCTCGGGGTCCGGCTCGCCCAACTGGACGTACCAGCCGTAGGGGCCTTTCTTCAGCCACACGGCCTTGCCGGTGTCGGGGTCGTCGCCCAGGTGCTTCTCGCCGTCCTCGGGCGCGCCGTCGCCGTCGCCGTCCTTCGAGCCGCCGAGCGGGCGGGTATGGCGACAGTCGGGGTAGTTGGAGCAGCCGATGAAGGCGCCGAACTTGCCCAGCTTCAGCGATAGGCGTCCGTCGGCGCAGGACGGGCAGGCACGCGGGTCGCCGCCGTCCTCGCGCGGCGGGAAGAGGTGCGGACCCAGGTCGGCGTCCAGGGCGTCGAGGACTTCCGACACGCGAAGGTTCTTGGTTCCCTCCACGTGCTGCATGAAGTCGGTCCAGAACTGGCGCAGCACCAGCTTGTAATCGAGCCGTCCGCCGGAAACGTCGTCGAGCTGGTTTTCCAGGTCGGCGGTGAAGTTGTACTCCACGTAGGTGCGGAAGAAGCTTTCCAGGAAGGCGGTGACGATGCGTCCGCGATCCTCGGGAATGAAACGGCGGCTTTCCAGGCGCACGTAGTCGCGATCCTGCAACACCTGAAGGATGGAGGCGTAGGTGGAGGGACGCCCGATGCCCAGCTCTTCCATCTTCTTGACCAGAGACGCTTCCGTATAGCGCGGCGGCGGCTGGGTGAAATGCTGCTCGGGCTTGATTTCGCGCACGACCGCGGCCTCGCCCGCCTTCAGGGGCGGCAGGATCCTGCCCGAGCCGTCGTCGTCGCCGTCGCTGTCGTCCAGGTCTTCGCGGTAGAGCTTCAGGAAGCCGTCGAAGACGACGGTCGAGCCGGTGGCGCGCAGGATGGTGGCGCCGTCGGTGGAGGCGATGTCGACGCCCACCTGGTCGAGCACCGCGCTTTCCATCTGGCAGGCCACGGTGCGCTTCCAGATCAGTTCGTAGAGGCGGAACTGGTCGTGGT
>CAZFRK010000163.1:0-7192 GCA_964521375.1 uncultured Rhodobacterales bacterium | reverse complement strand
ACGCCTTCCTCGCCGATCTTCTGGGCGATCTTCTTGCGCCCCTTGGCGAACAGCTTGGCCGTATAGGAGGCTTCGGGATCGCCGCCCTTGCGGCTGGCGATCACCTCGAAGAGGGCGTCGAGGGTATGCTTTTCGAACGGATCGTCCATCGCCCGCCTCCTTCAGTCCATGCGCATGGGAATGCCGCGACCAGCCATGTGTTCCTTGGCCTCGCGAATGGAAAACTCGCCGAAATGGAAGATGGAGGCCGCCAGGACCGCCGTCGCGTGGCCTTCCAGGACGCCCTCGGCCAGATGGTCGAGCGTCCCGACGCCGCCCGAGGCGATGACGGGAATGCGCACGGCGTCGGCCACGGCGCGGGTCAACGGCAGGTTGAAGCCTTGGCGGGTGCCGTCGCGGTCCATGGAGGTAAGCAGGATTTCCCCGGCGCCCAGCGCCTCCATCTTGCGCGCCCACGCCACGGCGTCCAACCCGGTCGGATTGCGTCCGCCGTGGGTGAAGACCTCGAATGCTTCGGGACCGACCGCCTTGGCGTCGATGGCCACGACGATGCATTGGCTGCCGAACTTCTCCGCGGCTTCCTTGACGAACTCGGGGCGGTGGACGGCGGCGGTGTTGATCGACACCTTGTCGGCCCCGGCCAGCAGAAGCTTGCGGATGTCCTCGACCGTGCGCACGCCGCCGCCGACGGTCAGCGGCATGAAGCATTCCTCGGCCGTGCGGCGGACCACGTCATAGAGCGTGTCGCGGTTGTCCGAACTGGCCGTGATGTCCAGGAAGCACAGCTCGTCGGCCCCGGCCTTGTCGTAGACGCGGGCCTGTTCCACCGGGTCCCCGGCGTCACGCAGGCCGACGAAGTTGACGCCCTTGACCACGCGACCGTCCTTGACGTCCAGGCAGGGGATGATGCGCATCTTCATCATGGCGATCAGCCTTTCAGAACGGCCAGGGCCTCGGCCAGATCCAGCCGCCCGTCATAGATGGCGCGCCCGGAGATGGCGCCTTCCACGGTGCCCTTGGCCATGGCGTCGGCGCGCCGCTTCAAGGCCGTCACGTCCTCCAGCGACGACACGCCACCCGAGGCGATGACCGGCGTTTCCAGCCGTTCGGCCAGGGCGCAGGTGGCTTCCGCGTTGACGCCGGTCAGGGCACCGTCGCGGTCGATGTCGGTATAGACGATGGCGGCGGCTCCGGCGTCCTCGAAGCGCAGCGCCAGATCCAGCGCCGAGACGGTGGAGGTCTCGGCCCAGCCTTCGACGGCGACCATGCCGTCGCGGGCGTCGATGCCCAGCACCACGCGCCCCGGATGGCGGCGGCAAGCCTCCTTCACCAGATCGGGATCGCGCACGGCGATGGTGCCCAGGATGACGCGGCGAACGCCCTTGTCGAGCCACAGGTCGATGGTGTCGTGATCGCGGATACCGCCGCCGAGCTGCACCGGAACGTCGCCGCCCATGACCTCCAGGATGGCCTCCACCGCCGGGGCGTTGACCGGCTTCCCGGCGAAGGCCCCGTTCAAGTCGACCACATGCAGGAAGTCGCAGCCCGCCGCCTTGAACCGCCCGGCCTGATCGGCGGGGCTGTCGTTGAAGACGGTGGCCTTCTCCATTTCACCCTTATAGAGGCGCACGCAGGCGCCGTCCTTCAGGTCGATGGCGGGAAAGAGGATCATCGGATCAGGGGGCCCATCGCAGGAAGTTGGTGATCAGCCTGAGGCCGACGGCCTGGCTCTTTTCGGGGTGGAACTGGGTTCCGACCATGGTGTCGCGACCGATGACGGCGGTCACCGGCCCGCCGTAGTCGACGGCGGCGAGGCGCTGCGTCGCGTCGGCCAGCGCCACGTGATAGCCGTGCACGAAATAGGCATGGGCGCGCGGCGCGATGCCGTCCAGGAGCGGGTGCGCGCCGGGCGCGAACTCCAGCTCGTTCCAGCCCATGTGCGGTACCTTGAGCGCCGGGTCGGCGGGTTCCAACGGCACCACGTCACCCTTGAACCAGCCGAGACCGGCGGTGACGCCGTGTTCCAGGCCCCGCTCGGCCATCAACTGCATGCCGACGCAGATGCCCAGGAAGGGGCGCCCGTGATCGAAGACCGCCTCGGTCAGGGCGTCGATCATGCCGGGCACGGCGTCGAGGCCGCGCTTGCAGTCGCCGAAGGCGCCGACGCCCGGCAGAACGATGCGATCGGCCTTGCGAACCAGATCGGCGTCGCCGGTGACGGCGATCTCGTCGGACAGTCCGGCTTCCCGCACGGCGCGCTCGAACGCCTTGGCGGCGGAGCGTAGATTGCCGGAGCCGTAGTCGATGATGGTGACGGTCATGGTCAGCCCTGAAGACCGGGGAGGGGAAGACGCGGGACGCGGCGTCTTTGTAGCACCATGGCCGGACGCGATAAAGCCTTCCCCGGCGAGGGCGGGCGCGGTTGTCTCGACACGCGCCCGCGGTCTTGCGCCGGTCCCGGTGACTGCATATCCTGGTTGCATCGGCGCGTCGAAAGCGCGCGGGGCGCGGGCCGGATCGGCCCTGGTCGTGGGGATCGCGGGGGAGGGGGACATAGCGAAACGGCGATGGCGCCGGGCGCGGTCGGCGCCCCTGGTGGCCCTGGCGGGGCTGCTCGCGGCCTGCGATCCGGGGCTAAGGGTCGATCCGGTGCCGCTCAACGACGCGCGCCCCATGGACCCCGACGCGGTCCTGGCGCCCTTGCGCTTCGATCGCGTGACCTTCTCCCTGCGCCGCGGCACGCGCGTGGGGTCCTATCGCGACGGCATCGACTGCGCGGCGTCGGGGGATCTGTCCGGCGGCCTGTGGTGGAACCAGGGCCGCCTGATGTCCGACGACATCGAATGGAGCGACCTGTTTTTCGAGCAGCTCTCGGTCTCCGGCTACGCCGTCATCGGCGATCCCAAGACCCTGTTCCCCGAGGCCGAGCGCAAGCAGGCGGCCTATCTGGTGCGCGCCGCCGTCGAGGACGTGCGCATGAACCTCTGCGAGGTGGTGGACGTCCTGACCCGGTCGCGTCTGGGCGTGCAATACGGCAAGGCCAGCGTCCGGGTCTATTGGCAGGTCTATTCCCCGATCCTGCGCCAGGTGGTCCTGGAAACCCGATCGGCCGGATTCCACGAGCTGTCCCGCCCCATACCGGAGGCGCCCCTGACGCTGCTGTCGGAAGCCTTCGCCCAGGCCGCCGCCAATCTGGCCGCCGACCCGGCGCTGGTCGCCCTGGTGCACCAACCGCGCCCGCGACGCGAGGACTTGGTGCGCGCCCGCCTGGGGGAGCATCGCTGGCTGCCCTCCGTGCCATTGTTCGACACTCCCTTCGCCGACCACGCGGAGACCTTGCGCCGCTCCGTGGTCACGCTGGACAGCGGAACCGGGCACGGTTCCGGCTTCTTCATCGCCCCCCACCTGATCCTGACCAACCATCACGTGGTCGCGGGCACGAACGTCGTCCGCGTCCGCCTGGTGACGGGCCGCCAGACCATCGGCGACGTGACGGCCTACGACGAAGCCCGCGACGTCGCCCTGGTCCAGGTGGAACCGGCGGGATACCGGCCCCTGCCCCTGCGCCTGGAGCCGGTGCGCGTCGGCGACGATGTCTATGCCATCGGCAGTCCCCTGACGGAGCGCCTGCGCGGCACCGTGACCAAGGGCGTGGTCAGCCGCTTCACCCAGAACGACCGCGGTCTGCCCGACCTTCAGGCCGACGTCGATATCCATGGCGGCGGGTCCGGCGGTCCACTGATGGACGACCGGGGCAACGTGGTGGGACTCGGCTACGCGGGATACCAGCCCGACGGGTCGGGAGGCACCGGCGTCGGGCTGAACCTCTTCGTGCCGATCGCCGGTGCCCTCGACTCCTTGGGCCTTCGTATCCGTCATCCGAATGACACGCGGGTCTCGGACGAGGCAGAATAGGGGAGAGGTCAGAGCGATCCCTTGGTCGAGGGAACCGCGTCGGCCTTCCGCGGATCGATCTCCAGCGCGTCGCGCAGGGACCGGGCCAGACCTTTGAAGGAGGCTTCGATCAAGTGATGGTTGTTCACGCCCACCGTGGTCACATGCAGGGTGGCGCCGGCCTTTTGGACAAAGGCCTGAAACCATTCCTTGAACAGTTCGGTGTCGAACGTGCCCAGCTTGTCGCGCGTGAAGTCCACCCGCCACACCAGATAGGGCCGGTTGGACAGGTCGATGGCCACGGTGGCCAGGGTCTCATCCATGGGAATGAGGGCCGAGCCGTAGCGCCGGATGCCCTTGCGGTCGCCCAGCGCCTTGGACACCGCCTCGCCGATGGCCAGCGCGGAATCCTCCACCGTGTGGTGGTCGTCGATATGGGTGTCGCCCTTGGCCTTGACCGTCAGGTCCATCAGGGAATGGCGCGCCAGCTGGTCCAGCATGTGGTCCAGGAACGGCACGCCGGTGTCCAGGTCGGACCGCCCGGTGCCGTCAAGATTGACGGTCACGTGGATGCTGGTTTCCGTGGTGACGCGGTCGACGGTGGCTTGGCGCATGCGGGGTCCTCCCTGACAGATCCGGTTCCGGTTTTACCAGTCGGACGGGGCGCCGCCAAGCCCATGCCCCTACGTCTCGCACGCGTTCCCGCCCGGAGGTTTCAACTAGCGTGTCAACCTTCGTATAGTTATGTTTGTCGCGAGCCGCGGAGCGGGCTTTTGTCCGGACGACGGCTTTTTTTAAGAAAGACGGTGAGACCGTGAGCACGACCGAAATAAAGAAGCCCCGCCGCCGGCAACCCATTACCGCCAAGGAATATGGGCCGGATCCCGTTGACGTGCACGTGGGCAAGCGCCTGCGTCTACGCCGGACCCTGATGGGCTACAGCCAGGAGCAGCTGGCCGCCGCCGTCGGCGTGACGTTTCAGCAGATACAAAAGTACGAGCGCGGGTCGAACCGTGTTTCCGCCTCGCGACTTTATGATATCGCACGCGTTCTCAACGTGCCCATATCCTTCTTCTTCGAGGATATCGGCGGCGAGGTGACCAACCAGCGCCCGACCCAGAACCTGCCGGAACAGGCCGGTCTGGCCCTGGCCGAGGCCGCCCTCCCGGCCTACGAGGTCGACGAGATGTCGAAGAGCGAAACGCTGGAGCTGGTGCGCGCCTACTGGCGTCTTCCGCACAGCGATATGCGCAAGCACGTGCTTGAGCTTCTCAAGACCATGGGTCGGCGCGACTAAAGCGAATACCGAGCCGACGGACTCGTCCACGACGACGTATTCGCTTTAAAAATTTAAGGATCGCGTGGATTTCGCGACCGTATGGAAACGAAAACCGCTCTCGGGGTCGGGTCCATCCACCGGACGCGGTCGTCGCCCCGTCGCCCTAACGGTCGTCGACGGTGACCTCCTGCTCCGCCGCCTGACGGGCCATGCCCAGCAGAAGCGCGACCTCGCGGGCACCGACCGACAGAAGGTCGCGTTCCAGACCGACGGCGATGGCGCGGAAGGTCTCCAGGACCTTGTGACGGTCTCGCCCGCGATCAGCCGGGGGGGCCGCCGCGGAGGAGACGGAAGGGTCGGCGTCGGCGACAACGGTCCTGCGCGGCTCGGCCAAGATCCTGTGCCTTTCTTGAGAGCGGTGCCACGGAGCGCCAGGGAAGGCGATGGGCAGACCCTAGCAAATGTCCGGGTCCTCGGTAAACTCAAAAAGTGTGGCATACCACTTTAACGCTTTTCAGGTGCAACCTGGACGGGTGGCGGCTTGACCGGCCCGGTCCCCTGACCCATCTTTCGGGCGGGCCGCCGTCGCGCTCCCTCGTCGCCTTCCCTTCCCGTTTCCCTGGTCAGGTGCCCCTTTCCATGAGCGAGTCCTCCCCCACCGTCTGGCACGGCACGACCATCCTGTCGGTGCGCAAGAACGGCAAGGTCGTCGTCGCCGGCGACGGCCAGGTCACCCTCGGCCATACGGTCGTAAAGTCCAACGCCCGCAAGGTCCGCCGCATCGGCACCAGCGCGCCGGGCGGCACGCCGGTGATCGGCGGCTTCGCCGGGGCCACGGCGGACGCCTTCACCTTGTTCGAACGCCTAGAAGGAAAGCTGGAACAGCACCCCGGCCAACTGACCCGCGCCTGCGTCGAACTGGCCAAGGATTGGCGCACGGATCGCTATCTGCGCCGCCTGGAGGCCATGATGGCGGTGGTGGACAAGGACGTTTCCCTCATCCTGTCGGGCACCGGCGACGTCCTGGAACCGGAAGACGGCATCATCGCCATCGGCTCGGGCGGCTCCTACGCGCTGGCCGCCGCCCGCGCCCTGATCGACCGCGACGACATGGACGCCGAGGCCATCGCCCGGCGGGCCATGGAGATCGCCGCCGACATCTGCATCTACACCAACCGCAACGTAACCCTGGAGAGCCTGTGATGACGGCGTTCAGCCCCCGTGAAATCGTCTCCGAGCTGGACCGCTACATCATCGGCCAGGGCGACGCCAAGCGCGCCGTCGCCATCGCCCTGCGCAACCGCTGGCGACGCCAGCAATTGCCCGAAGCCCTGCGCGAGGAAGTGCTGCCCAAGAACATCCTGATGATCGGCCCGACCGGCGTCGGCAAGACCGAGATCGCCCGCCGTCTGGCCCGCCTGGCCCAGGCTCCCTTCATCAAGGTCGAAGCCACCAAGTTCACCGAGGTCGGCTATGTCGGCCGCGACGTGGACAGCATCATCCGCGACCTGATGGAAGTCGCCATCGGCGAGACCCGCGAGCGCTTGCGCAAGCGTGTCCACGCCAAGGCAGAGGGCGCCGCCGAGGATCGCGTGCTCGACGCCCTGGTCGGACCCAGCGCCTCGGACTCCACCCGCCAGACCTTCCGCAAGAAGCTGCGCGAGGGCGAGCTGAACGACAAGGAGATCGACGTTCACGTCCAGGATACCGGCGGCATGCAGATGCCGACCATGGACATTCCGGGCATGCCGGGCGGCCAGATGGGCATGCTCAACCTGTCCGACATCTTCGGCAAGGCCTTCGGGGAGCGCACCAAGACGCGCCGCATGACCGTTTCCGCCAGCTACGAGGTCCTGGTCCGCGAGGAGGCCGACAAGCTTCTGGACGAGGATCAAGTGACCAAGGACGCCATCGACGCCGTGCAGAACAACGGCATCGTCTTCCTCGACGAGATCGACAAGATCTCCGCCCGCCACGAGGCCAAGGGCGGCGACGTGTCCCGTGAAGGCGTGCAGCGCG
>CAZFRK010000162.1:0-7225 GCA_964521375.1 uncultured Rhodobacterales bacterium | reverse complement strand
TTCCCGTGGCGACGTGGCCGCCTGGAAACGTCTCCCCCGGTCGCGAAAACCGAAATGGTCCACGACCGGGGGTAGAAATCACGGGTCTCCGCGCGGTCAGACCACGGTCAGCATCGAGGCCACCAGGGGGTGGCGGACGATGTCGGTGTCGGCCAAGTGGACCACCGAAACGTCTTCCAGGGTGTCGAGCCGCTGGGCGATGTCGGCCAGCCCCGACAGGCCCGGCAGAAGGTCCGTCTGGTCCGGGTCGCCGGTCAGCACCATGGTGGAATGCCAGCCCAGCCGCGTGAGCAGCATCTTGATCTGGCCGTAGGTGCAGTTCTGAGCCTCGTCGATGACCACGAAGGCGTTGTTGAGCGTTCGCCCGCGCATATAGGCGACCGGGGCGATCTCGATGGTGCCGTCGCCCAGCAGGTGCCGCACGCGCTTGCCGCCCAGGCGGTCGTTCAGGGCGTCGTAGAGGGGGCGCAGGTAGGGCGCCAGCTTGTCTTGCAGGTCGCCGGGCAGGAAGCCCAGGTTTTCCCCGGCCTCCACCGCCGGGCGCGACAGGATGATGCGGCCGACCTTGCCCGCCTCCAGGGCCTCGACGGCCTTGGCGATGGCGATGTAGGTCTTGCCGGTTCCGGCGGGACCCAGCGCGCAGACCAGATTGTAGCTGTCGATGGCCTCCATCAGGGTCTTCTGGTTCTCGCTGTGCGGCCGGATGTTGCGCACATAGGAGCGGTCCCGGCGATCATCGTCTTGGCCGCCGCCTCCCAGCGGGTCCCAGACCGTGTAGTCGGGCATCAGGGCACGGACCTTGGCGTCGTCGGATCGCGCGGGGGCGGCTGCGGAACGGGCGGTGCGCTTGGCCATGGAAGGTCTCCATTCAGCTCTGGGGGCGGGGCGAAGGGCAGCGGAAACGAAAAACGCCCCCCCGGTGGGAGGCTAACGACGGCGGCGGAGCGGGACGCGGGATGGTGGAGGCGGTCGGCAGGCCGGGCGATGCCGCGCGGCGCGGCGCCATTCGCTCTGGGCGCTGGGGGACCAGGGTCATGCGGGACGCCTCCACTCCGATGCCATGCCCGGAATCGTAGCGCGGATGCCCCAGGCTGTAACGCGGAAATTGGGGTGCGACTCGAAAGTTTAACGCTATATGTGGTTTTACAGAGGCTTGGCGGCCTGTCCTTTTCGCCGCATAAGGCCCGCCAGGGCGTTGCCCGCCACCGCCGCCACGACCAGGGTTCCGCCGACCGCGGCGCGGGCGTCGGGCGCCTGGGAAAGGACGATCCAGGCCCACAGGGGACCGGCCACCGTCTCGACCAGCGACAGCAGGGCCACCTCCGCCGCCGGGGCGTAGCGGGCACCGGCCAGGAACAGGGTCAGGGCCAGCGGCAGGATGACGAAGCCGAGCGCGCCGAGGATGACGTAGTCGTGGAGGGGAACCGCCGCCGGGGCCAGGAAGGGAACGCAGAAGACCGCCGTTAGGAAGCCCGATCCCATGAGCGCCGCCGTCATGTCGCGGTCGCCCGCCTTGCGCAGGACCACCAGATTGAGGCCGTGGCAGACCGCCGCGCCGAGCGCCGCCAGGTCGCCCACCAGGGTGCCGCCGCCCGACGAACCGGAGACGATGACGCCGACGCCGACCAGGGCGGCGGCGATGGCCAGCCAGGTGCGGGGCTTCACCGCCTCGCCGATCAGCAGCAGGCCGAGCAGGGCGCTCCAGAACGGCATGGTGGCCAGCAGGATCAGCGTGTTGGCGACGGAGGTATTGAGCATCGCCAGGACGAACAGGTAGTTGGCCAGCGCCATCAGCAGGGTGCACAGAAGGCCCGGCCACCCTTGCGCCCGCAGCAGCGCGGGCAGGCGGCGGCGATAGAGGGCGGCCAGCACGGCCAGCAGCGACAGACCCAGGCCGAAAGTACGCCAGAACAGGACATCCCACACCGGCGCCGCCTCCAGCGCGTGCAGCAGCATGCCGTCCGGACTGATGATCGTCATCCCGGCGAAGGCCAGCAGAAGGCCGCGTAGATAAAGTTTCGGCCCGCTGGGGGGCGTTTGTCCCGACATGAACCCGAGGCTTGGCAAAGAGGAACGGCGGGACCATAAGGGAAGGCCGCCGGGCGGTGTTCCCATAGCAGCAAGTCCACCGCGCGGTCCAGTGGCCCGGGTTGGGAAAAGGGGAACAGCGTGACCTACGACGTGGAATGCGCGGTCGTCGGGGCCGGTGTGGTCGGCCTCGCCATCGCCGCCGAACTGGCCGCGCGCGGCCGGTCGGTGATCGTCCTGGAGGCCGCCGGGGCCATCGGCACCGGCACCAGTTCCCGCAATTCCGAGGTCGTCCACGCGGGCATCTACTATCCGGCGGGCAGCCTGAAGGCGCGGCTCTGCGTGGCCGGGCGCGACAGCCTCTATGCCTGGGCGGCGGCGCATGGCGTGCCGGTCAGGAAGGTCGGCAAGCTGATCGTCGCCGCGGACGACGCCGAGGCCGCGGCGTTGGCGGATCTGCGCCGCGAGGCCGCCGCCAATGGCGTGGCGCTGGAGCCGCTGACGGGCGCCGAGGCCCGCGCCCTGGAACCGCGGGTCTCCTGCGCCGCCGCCTTGTGGTCGCCGGAGACCGGCATCGTCGACAGCCACGCCTTGATGCTCTCCTACCAGGGCGCGGCGGAAGCGCATGGCGCCGTCGTCGCCTTCCGCACGCCGGTCCTGGGCGGCGTTGCCCTGCCCGGCGGCGGCGCCCGCCTGCGCTGCGGCGGCGCCGAGCCGATGGAAATCGCCTGCGCCGCGGTGGTCAACGCCGCCGGACTGGGGGCGCAGCGGGTCTCGCGCGCCATCGCCGGGCTGCGTGCCGAGGGCGTTCCGCCGTTGCATCTGGCCAAGGGCCACTACTTCGACCTGACCACGCGGCCGCCCTTCTCGCGCCTTATCTATCCGATGCCCGGCAGCGCCGGTCTGGGCGTCCACTACACGGTCGATCTGGCCGGGCGGGGGCGCTTCGGGCCGGATGTCGAATGGCTGCCGTCGCCGTCGGTCGACGCCTTCGACCCGGAAACGCTGGACTATCGGGTGGCGCCGGAGCGCGGAGAGGCGTTTCACGCCGCCATCCGGCGCTATTGGCCGAACCTGCCCGACGGCGCCTTGCAGCCCGCCTATGCCGGGGTGCGGCCCAAGGTCCAGGCGCCCGGCGAGGCGGCGGCGGATTTCGTCATCCACGGACCGGCGGAGACCGGCGTCGCCGGTCTGATCGCCCTCTACGGGATTGAGTCGCCGGGCCTCACCGCGTCCCTGGCGCTGGGTGGGCATGTGGCCGACCTGCTGGATCGGGCGCCGGATCGGGAATAAGGTCCTCGGCCTTTAGGACGAAAATACAGCGTAGAATTTTTATAAACACACAATTTGATTGCAAAATCACGTGATGGCGGCTAAGGGGATAGCTCCCCTGCCGTGGTGTCGCCATGACCCTTCTTCCCGATGTCCTTGCCCCCTATGCCGTTCTCGCGGTCATCGTCGGGCTTTTCGCCGCCTTCCTGTGGGAGCGCGTGGCCCCCGACGTGGCGGCGGTCGGCGCCGTGGCCCTGCTGCTGGCGAGCGGCCTGCTGACCACCAAGGACTTCCTGTCGGTCTTTTCCAACGCCGCCCCGGTGACCATCGCCGCCATGTTCGTCCTGTCCGGGGCCATGCAGCGGACCGGCCTGATCGAGGCCTTCGGGCGGGTCGTGTCGGGGCAGGCGGCGCGCCGTCCCGCCCTGGCCCTGCCGCTGGTCATGGGGGCGACGATGGTGGCCTCGGCCTTCATCAACAACACGCCGGTGGTGATCGTCCTCATTCCGGTGGTCATCGGCCTGGCGCAGCGGCTGGGGCGGGCGCCGTCGCGCATGCTGATCCCGCTCAGCTACGCCGCCATCCTGGGCGGCACCTGCACCCTGGTCGGCACCTCCACCAACCTGCTGGTGGACGGCGTGGCCCGCGCTCAGGGTCTGGCGCCCTTCGGCATGTTCGAGATTTCCGGCGTCGGGGTGCTGGCCGCCGTGATCGGCACCGGCGCGGTCCTGCTGCTGAGCGGTCGCCTGCTGCCCGACCGCCACACCATGGCCTCCATCCTGGGGGCCGGCAAGCGGCCCCGCTTCGTGGCCGAGGTGTTGGTGCCCGTCGGCAGTCCGCTGGTCGGTCGCGCGGTGACCGAGGTCCAGGCCTTCCGCCGCGCCGACGGGCGGGTGATCGACGTCCTGCGGGGCGAGGAGTCTCTGCGGCGGTCGTTGGAGACGGTGATCCTCCAACCCGGCGACCGCGTGGTCCTGAAAACGCACGTCGGCGAACTGATGAGCCTACGGGAGGAGGGCCAGGTGGCCCTCTCCGACCTGGAGCCCATGAGCGTCCGCGCCACCACCGTCGTCGAGGCGCTGGTCGGGCCGCGCTCCCGGCTGGCCGGGCAAATCCTCGGGCAGAGCCGCATCCGGCGGCGCTACGCCGTCTATCCGCTGGCCGTCCACCGGGCGGGCGAGAACCTGGGCCGCGCCTTCGACGCCGTGACGCTGACGGCGGGCGACACCCTGCTTCTGGAAGGGGCGCCGGAGGACATTCGCCGCCTGTCCGAGGCCGAGGGCCTGATCAATCTGGCCGCGCCCTCGGAACAGCCCTTGCGGCGGACCAAGGCGCCGCTGGTCGTGGCGGTGGTCGCCGCCGTGGTGGCGCTGGCCGCCTTCGACGTCATGCCCATCGCCGGACTGGCGGCCATCGGCGTCGCCGTCGTCCTGCTGACCCGCTGCGTCGACGCCGAGGAAGCCTATCAGGCGGTCGACTGGCGCATCCTGATCCTGATCTTCTCCATGCTGGCGGTCGGCAAGGCCATGGACACCACCGGCGCCCTGGCCCTGATCGTCGATGGCCTGGCGCCCTGGCTGCACGGCCTGCCGCCCCTGGCCGTCCTGGCGGCGGCCTATGTGTTGACCTCCATCCTGACCGAGATCGTCACCAACAACGCCGTCGCCGTCCTGGTGACGCCGCTGGTGGTATCCCTGGCCGGGGAAATGGGCGTCGACGCGCGGCCCTTCGTGGTGGCGGTGATGTTCGCCGCCTCGGCCAGCTTCGCCACGCCGATCGGCTACCAGACCAACACCATGGTCTATTCGGCGGGCGGCTACCGGTTCCGGGATTTCCTGCGCATCGGCGTGCCCATGAACCTGGTCATGGGGGCCGCCGCCGTCTTGCTGATCCCGCTGTTCTGGCCCCTATAGGGCCGGGGACGTGGATGGGGGGCGGGTCGGGTCCGGCGCCGGAAAGAGCGTCGGCGTGCGTCCCGTCAGGCGATAGACCAGCAGGCCCAGCCATTCATGCAGGGCACGCCCGGCGGTGCCCAGGCCGCCGCCGGACGGACGGAGCGTGAAGGGCACGCTGGGGCGCAGGGTGAAATCCACCGGATAGGGCAGGACCGCCCAGTCGACCTGCCGGAAGCATCCCACGGCGCGCGGCAGATGCGCCGCCGAGGTGATCAGCGCCCAGGTCTCGCCGTCCTTCGGAGCGATGATGTCCTTCAGGAAGCGGGCGTTTTCCGCCGTATTGCGGGAGCGGTCCTCATAGGTGACGCGGGCCGGGTCGACGCCCAGGGACTCGAAGAACCGTCGGGCGACCTCGGCCTCGCTGGGGCCGTCGGGCATCAGGGCGCCGGAAAACCCCGTGAAGGCGATGCGGGCGTCGGGATGGCGGCGGGCCAGGGCCACGGCCTCTGTCATGCGCTCGGCCCCGTCGTTGAGCGCCACCTGTCCCCGCTCGGCGACCTTGGGTCCGGCCTCCACGGCGCCGCCCAGGACGATCAGGCCGGTGACGTCGGGCGGCAGGGCGGCCACCGTCGGGAAGCGGTTTTCCAGGGGCGCCAGGGCCATGTCGCCCAGCGTCGTGAAGTCCAGCAGCACCAGCCCGCCCAACGACAGCGCCAGCAGCGCGCCGCCCGCCCGTCGCCATCCCAGCCGCCGCAGGAACAACCCGGCCCCGAGCAGCAGCAGCAGCAGGGTCAGGGGCCGCAGCACGATCCAGACGATCTTGGACAGCACGAAGAACATGGCGCGTCAGGCCTCGCGGGGGACATTCTCCAGGAACCAGCGGTAGGCTCCGGCCAGACCCTCCCGCAAGGGAATGCGCGGCGCCCAGCCCATGGCCAGGAGGCGGCTGGAGTCCATCAGCTTGCGCGGCATGCCGTCTGGGCGGCTGGTGTCGAAGTCAAGCCGTCCCTGGAAGCCGACCGCCTCGGCGACGGCGCGGGCGAAGTCGGCGATGCTGGTCTCCTGGCCCGATCCGACGTTGACGTGGCCCATGTCCGAATAGGTCTTCATCAGGAAGACGCAGGCATCGGCCATGTCGTCCACGTGCAGGAATTCGCGCAGCGGCGTGCCCGTGCCCCAGACCGTCACGCTGTCCAGGCCGTCGCGCTTGGCCTCGTGGAAGCGGCGCAGCAGGGCGGCGGGCACATGGCTGTTCTGGGGATGGAAGTTGTCCCCCGGACCATAGAGGTTGGTCGGCATGGCGGAAATGAAGTCCGCCCCGTGCTGGCGCCGGTAGGCTTGGCACAGCTTGATGCCGGCGATCTTGGCGATGGCGTACCACTCGTTGGTCGGCTCCAGCGGACCGGTCAACAGGGCGTTCTCCGGCATGGGCTGGGGGGCCTCGCGCGGGTAGATGCAGGATGAACCGAGGAACAACAGCTTTTCGACGCGGTTGTCGAAGGCGGCGCGGATGAGGTTCGCCTCGATCATCAGGTTGTCGTAGAGGAAGTCCGCCGGATAGGTGTCGTTGGCGTGGATGCCGCCGACGCGCGCGGCGGCGACGAAGACCGCGTCGGGCTGGTGACGGGTCATCCAGGCGTCGACGGCGAGCTGGCGGGTCAGGTCCAGCTCCTGGCGGGTGGCGGTCAGGACCTCGCAGCCTTCGCGGTCCAGGCGGCGGACGATGGCGCCGCCCACCATGCCGCGATGACCGGCGACGAAGACGCGCTTGCCGGTCAGGTCGTAGGGCACCGAAGCCATGGCCTCAGCCCTCCCGGTTCTGGCGATCCTTGTCGCGCAGAACCTGCTTCAGATCGCTTTCGACCATTTCGCGGACCATCTCCTCCAGCGTCGTGATCGCCGTCCAGCCGAGCGTCTCCCGCGCCTTGGCCGGGTCGCCGAGCAGCAGCTCCACCTCCGTCGGGCGGAAGTATTCCGGGTCGACCTCGACCAGCAGGTCGCCGCTGGCGGCGTCGTAGCCCTTCTCGTCG
>CAZFRK010000161.1:0-7235 GCA_964521375.1 uncultured Rhodobacterales bacterium | reverse complement strand
GTGGTCGAGGTCGCCAACGCCCTGCGCCGCTGGCACGCCAAGGCCCCGGAGCGGGTGCTGATCGTCACCAACGTCGGCGGCTTCTCCGACGACGGCCCCTATTCCCGCGACGAGGTCCGACGCCGCTACGAACGCTTGAACGAAAGCCTGGCCCGCGTCGACACCGCGGGGGTGGAGATCATCCCCCAGACCATGCCGCCCTTCCCGTGGCATTTCGGCGGCCAGCGGTATCACAATCTGTTCGTCTCCAGCGACGACATCGTCGATTGGTGCCGGGAGACGGGCGGACGGGTGTGCTTCGACGTGTCGCACAGCAAGCTCGCCTGCGCGCAGTTCAAATGGTCCTTCACCGATTTCGTGGAGGCGGTGGCCCCCCATACCGCCCACCTTCACCTGGCCGACGCCGAAGGGGTCGACGGGGAAGGCCTGCAGATCGGCGACGGCGACCTGGATTTCGCCGCCCTGGCGCGTCAGTTGGACAGCTTGGCGCCGGACGCTTCCTTCATTCCGGAGGTCTGGCAAGGTCACAAGAACGGGGGCGAAGGCTTCTGGTACGCCCTCGACCGTCTGGAACACTGGTTTTAGGAACAAGCCCCATGCAGGTTGAAAAGACGGCCCTCGACGGCGTTCTCCTCATCACGCCGCCCACCCTGTTCGAGGATTTCCGCGGCGAATACGTGGAGATCTACAACGAGGCGCTCTACAAGGACGCCGGAATCACCGTGGACTTCATCCAGGACGACATCTCGGTCTCCTCGCGCCACGTGCTGCGTGGCCTGCACGGCGACGACGCGACCTGGAAGCTGGTGTCCTGCCTGCACGGGCGCTTCTATCTGGTGGTCGTCAACATGGACGAGGCGTCGCCCCAGTACCGCCAATGGACCTCCTTCACCCTGTCGGAGAAGAACCGCCGTCAGGTGCTGATCCCGCCCAAGTTCGGCAACGGCCATCTGGTGCTGTCCGACAGCGCCATGTTCCACTACAAGCAGACCACCTCCTATGACCGGGCGCGGCAGTTCACGGTGCTGTGGGACGATCCCGCCTTCGATTTCTATTGGCCGGTGCAAACCCCCATCCTGTCCCGCCGCGACCGCGGCCTGGACTAGGGAGTAGCCGGCATGGACCACGGCACCGCCGCCGTCGGGCAGCATGTCATCCTGGTCGGCGGCAAGGGGACGCGGCTTGGCGACAAGACGCTGACGACGCCCAAGCCGCTGATGCCGGTCGGCGGGCGGCCCTTCCTCGACCACCTGATCGCCCGCGCCGCCGCGCAAGGCGCCGAGGAGATCCTGCTGCTGGCCGGACACCTGGGCGACCAGATCGTGCGCCGCTACGACGGCGGCCACGAGGGCGGGGCGGCGATCCGGGTCCTGGTCGAACCGTCGCCCATGGGCACCGGCGGCGCCCTGACCGTCGCCCGCGACCACCTGCGGCCCCGCTTCGCCATGAGCAACGGGGACTCCCTGTTCGCCGTCGACATCGCCGCCCTGGCCGCGACGCCGGACTCCGGGCCGTGGCTGGGCCGTCTGGCGCTGCGCCAACGCGCCGATACGGGCCGCGCGGGCGTGGTGACGCTGGACGGCGCCGTCATCACCGCCTTCCTGGAGCGTGGACCGGGCGGCCCCGGCCTCATCAACGGCGGCGTCTACGTTCTGGATCGGGGCATTCTCGACCACATCCCCGACGGCCCCTGCTCCCTGGAAGCCGATATCTTCCCGACGCTGGCCCGGCGCGGCCTGCTACAGGGAGTGGTCGTCGACGGCTTCTTCATCGACATCGGCGTTCCCGAGGATCTGGCCCGCGCCCAGACGGAGGTTCCGGCCTTCCTGGCCGGACAGCCCGTCACGCCGACCGGGGACCTACCCTGACCTTATGAGCCGTGAGCGACGGCGTCGTCATGGGCGGGTCCGCCAACGACGACGCGCTTGTTAATCGGCCAACTTTTCCATCATCAGACCGGCCAGCCAGCGGGAGCGATCCCGCAGGGCGTGCTGGGACAGGCAGCGTTCCTGGCCGCGCAGGGCGATGGCTTCCCGTTCCTCGGGATGGGCGAGGTAGTGGTCGATCTTCTCGATCATCTCGTCGTAGCTGTCGAAGGTCTCGACCTCGCGGCCCGGCTCGAAGAACCGCCCCAATTCGGGGTGCGACGGCGTCAGCAGGAAGGCACCGGCTCCGGTGGCCTCGATCAGACGCATGTTGGGCGGCTGGTTGCCGAAGCTGTCGACGTCGATATTGACGGTGACGCGCCCGTCGCGCATGCGGCGCAGCATGTCATGACCCCAGACCGCCCCTTGGTTCGGCCAGTCCAGCCCGGGCGGCAGGACGGGCATGAACAGCCCCAGGCGGTGGGGATCGTCCGGCACGCGGCGCGCCCAGTCGACCAGCTTGCCGAGGCCCATCATGCGTTGCGCGTGTTCTTGCGTCACCTGGCCGGTGAAGACCACGTCCCACCGCGGATCGCGGTCGTCCAGGTGGAACAGGGCCTCGGCGGGAAAACCGGGATGGAAGCGCACCGCCGAGGAGGCGCCCAGGCCGGGGGCCTCCTTCAGGATACGGTCGAAGCTCGACAGCAGGACATCCACCGCCCGCCAGTCGGTGCCCGGCGGCACCGGATAGCCGCGCCAAGCCATGACCACCGGCGGCTTGTAGGAAAGCTGGGACAGGAAGCGCGAGTCCAGGGCCACCGCGTCCAGGGTGTAGAGGACATCGGGGCGGAAGGTCTCGATCTGCCAGGCCAGGACCTGGGCGTTGGAGACCACCGACGGGCGGGCGGCGACGGATTCCCGCAGCCAGGCGCTTTGCGACGGACCGCTGTTGGGAACCGCCAGCATGGTGTCCCAGCCCATGTCCGCCAGATTGCGCACATGCAGATGCGCCGCCGAGAAGCCGCCGTCCAGCAGGACCTCGGTCTGTTCCGCGAAGGACTTGGCCGCGAGGCCGGGCCGCGAGGCGTAAAGATCTTCCAGGAACCCGGCGTAGAAGTTCGCCACCTGGAGGAAGCGAGGCTTCGCCTTGCCGTTCCGGCGCGCCGCCTCGGCGCTTCGCGCGGCTTCGGAAACGTCCATCTCGATGGCGACCTCGCCGTCCCGCGCCGCCGAGGCGGAACCGGGCAGCGGCGGCAGAAGGCGCGATACGACGCGCCGGTTCCGCGCCTCGAAGGAGGCGACCCACATGCGCCGCAGGTCGTCGTCCGGTCGCCAATCTTCTTTAAGGGCGGCGCGCAGGCGCTCGGCGGCCTGGGGAATGTCGACGGGCAGGCGCAGGACGATCTCGTCGGGCAGTTCGGCGGCGAAGGCGCTGTCGTTTTCCACCACGGCGACGGCGGGCGCTTCCAGCAGGCTCTTCACCACCGACCCTTCGATCGGCGCCGACCACAGGGACGGCGCCATGGTCAGGCGGGCGCCCCGGACCAGGGCCCGCAATCCCGTCTCCCACCGCAGGTCGGCGAGCAGGACGTTGGGCGGGACGGGCTTGGGCGTGGCGCTCGGCGAAATCGGCAGGAAGAAGGTCAGCTCCGGGCACGCCTGGGCCAGCATCCAGATCCAGGTCGCGCCCTTTGCCGCCGAGGCGAAGCCGTGAAACACCACGTCGACGGCGGCGGGATCGACCGGCGGCGCGACGACGGCGTCCGCCCCCGGCTCGATCAGGCTGTCGTTCCAGTCGTCGCACCACAGTCCGTCGACGGTCACATCGGCGTCCGCCCCCGCGTGATGACGGGCCAAGGCGCCCTGAAGGGCGTTCTGGGCGTGCAGCCGCAGGTGCCCGGCGGCGACCAAGCGACGGAACGCCGCCACATAGGCGAAGGCCGCCTCCTCGACGATGGGATCGGGCGTGCAGTCCTGGCCCCGCGCCGGGTCGCCATCGGTGCCCAGGCATCGCAGGCAGGGCCGGGGAACGCCGGGCAGGGTGTTGTAGCTTTTGACGCAGAAGAAGCTGCAATCCAGAAGGTAGAGATCGCTCTTGCGACCGGCCGCCGCCCGCCGTTCGACGATCTCGATGGTCGCCTGGAAGCCGAGGAACTGCGGGTGCAGCAGAAGCAGGCCCTCGGCGGCGACGGCGGCGTCGATGGCGTCGCGGCTGGCTCGCGCCCCGACCGGGGAGCAGAGCAGGCGGACGTCACGGCGACCGGACCCCCGAACCTCACGCAGAATATGGCGAACGAACCGTCCGGTTCCCGTCTGATTGGCGGGAATGCCGGTCAGGACGAGCCAGCCTGGGACCCCTGCCGCATCTGGTGTGGGCATCTTGGGATCCTCCTGTTCGGCTGCTCCCGGCCCGGCGCGGGCCGGGACCCGGTTCAATCTGTCCGGTGGGTCTTTTCCATGCGCTCGTGCCGCTCCTGCGCCTCGATGGACAGGGTGGCGATCGGGCGTGCCTCGAGGCGGCGCAGGGCGATGGGTTCGCCGGTTTCCTCGCAGAAACCGTAGCTGCCGTCGGCGACCCGCTCCAGGGCGGCGTCGATTTTGGCGATCAGCTTGCGGGCGCGGTCACGGGTGCGAAGTTCCAGGGCGCGATCCATCTCGGCCGACGCGCGGTCGGCCAGATCGGGTTCCTGCAATCCCCCTTCCTGAAGGTGTTCGAGGGTTTCCTCGGACTCCTTGAGGAGTTCCAGTCGCCACGCCAGAAGCTTCTGACGGAAGTATTCCCGTTGCCGCTCGTTCATGAACGGCTCGTCGTCGGTCGGACGGTAGTCCGGCGGAAGCGTCACGGTCATTGTCGCGGATCTTTTCAGTAGCCTCCTGAAACGGCGGGGACTATAGGCGTCCGGGCCGTCCTCCGCAAGTCCGCTTTCCACCCTCGCAGGCACAAAAGTCCGGGTCCTCGCGCGCCGCAGGCGACGGCGCCCAGAGGGGGTCGCGGTCGGTGGCGACGGTCAACGACGGGTCAGCTTGGCCAGTTCGACCTCGGCCCGCAGTTCGATCTCGTCGAGGATGGCGTTGATGCGCGGATCGGCGCCGGTTTCCCGCTTCGCCCGCACCACCTGCGCCAGATGCGTCAGGCGATCCTTGGGGATGTGCCCCAGCAACAGGCCATGGCGAACCTCCTCCAGAAGATCCAGAAGGTCCTCGCCGCGCTTCATCATGCGCTGGTTGGCCCGCCCGCCGCCAGCGTCGGGATCCACCGACTGCATGGCCAGGAGGGCGTCCAGTCCGGACAGGGAGGACACCGCGTCCACGGACCGTCCTTCACCGCCGCTTCCGGCCGCGTCCTTCACATGCTTGGCGAACTCACCGTCCCCGCCCTTCGCTTTGTCCGTCTTCTTGGACGAGGACGCGGACCGGTTCGGGCCGACACCGGAGATTCTCATGAGCGGTCGCTAGGTCCAACAAATGGCTCTGGGCTTACTGGAATCTACGGCCTGACGCCGGGAAGCGAAAGGGGGAAATATCCGACCGTTCCCGGCAAACTTTGCCCAGTCACCGGCGGAAACTGCCCCGCCGCCCCGTCCCCAAGGCCGGGATTTCGCCAAAAGGCGCCGGTTTCCCGGCCTTTCGGCCCCGTCAATTCCTGGCACGACGTTCGCATAGAGGGAACCGGCCCCCTGTCTTTCGACGCCATGGACCGCGGGCCCCGAGCAAAGAGCAAGACCGAAAAGACGTCGCAGACGGTGAGAAAAACCATGGTCCAGACCGCCTCCATCCCCTGGTTCCGCGCCCCGCGCCGGTTTGTCGCCGGATTGCTGGCCGCGGCCCTTTTGCTGGGCGGCCTCGCCGCGCCGGCGGGAGCCGCGTCGCGCATCAAGGACATCGCCGACTTCGAAGGCGTGCGCGACAACATGCTGGTCGGCTATGGCCTGGTCGTCGGCCTGCAAGGCACCGGCGACAACATCGACAGCATGGCCTTCACCAAGGAAAGCCTGATCGGCATGCTCGAACGCCTGGGCATCAACACCCGCGACGGCGCGCTGAAGTCGAAGAACGTCGCCGCCGTCATGGTGACGGCGGACCTGCCACCCTTCGGTCGCACCGGCTCGCGCCTGGACGTGACGATCTCCGCCCTCGGCGACGCCGACAGCCTGTTGGGTGGCACCCTGATGGTGACGCCCCTGGTCGGCGCCGACGGCGAGGTCTACGCCGTGGCGCAAGGCAACGTTCAGGTCGGTGGCTTCAAGGCCCAGGGCGACGCCGCCACGGTCCAGAAGGGCGTGCCGACGTCGGGCCGCATCCCCAGCGGCGGCATCATCGAACGCGAGATCGGCTTCGACCTGCGGGGCATGCGCAGCGTCAACGTGGCGCTCCGCAATCCGGACTTCACCACGGCGACGCGCGTCGCCTCGGCCATCAACGCCTATCTGGGAACGGCGGCGGCCAGCGCGGTCGACCCCGGCACCGTGCAGGTCGCCGTGCCGTCCAACGAGAACGTCGTCGCCCTGATGACCGACATCGAACAGCTTCGCGTGGAGCCGGACCAGATGGCCCGCGTGGTCATCGACGAGTCCACGGGCATCATCGTCATCGGCGAGAACGTCCGCGTCTCCAAGGTGGCCATCGCCCAGGGCAACCTGACCATCCGCGTCACCGAGACGCCGCAGGTCAGCCAGCCGTCCCCCTTCGCCGAGACCGGCACCACCGTCACCGTGCCGCGCACCGACATCCAGGTCGACGAAGGCGCCGACAACAAGCTGACCGTGGTCGACGACGGCGTGAACCTTCAGGACCTGGTCAACGGCCTGAACGCGCTGGGCATCGGCCCGCGCGACATGATCTCCATCCTTCAGGCGATCAAGGCCGCCGGAGCCCTCCAGGCAGACATCGAGGTGATGTGATGAGCGTCGTCGACAGCACTTTCTCCGCCGCCGCCGTCCAGGCCCGCGACGCCTACGCCGCCAGCCGCCCCTCGCCGCTCGCCGATATCGGCAAGGGCATGAGCGAGAAGCAGGTCGGCAAGGCGGCGGAAGATTTCGAGGCCTTCTTTCTCAGCCAGATGCTGCAACCCATGTTCAATACGGTGAAGACCGACGAGATGTTCGGCGGCGGTCCCGGCGAAGACATGTGGAAAAGCATGATGGTCGATACCTATGCCAAGGAAATCGCCCACGGCGGCGGCCTCGGCATCGCCGATCAGGTCAAGAAGGTCATGATTCAGGCTCAGGAGGTTGAGCGATGATCCGCCGTACCCGCGATACCGGCTTGACCCGCGCCCCGGCGGCCCCGACCGGCGGCGGTCGTCCCCAGCGCCCAACACGGGCCGCCGGAGACACCCCCGCCCGCCCCGTTCGGGCCGCCGCCCAGGAG
>CAZFRK010000160.1:0-7246 GCA_964521375.1 uncultured Rhodobacterales bacterium | reverse complement strand
AGGTTGGCGCTCATGGCCAGGCCCATGGTCGCCGCCAGGGACACCGCGAAGAAGACGTAGAAGCGGGTCTGATGGGTTTCCCTGTTCCCGCGCATATAGCCGATCGAATAGATCGAATTGACGATCCACAGGAACGACGCCACCAGCATGAACAGCATGCCGAGCGGCTCCACGGCGAAGGCGAGGCCGACGTCCCCGAACACGGGGATCAGGTCCACCGCCGGGCGGGCGCCGTCCAGGAAGGGCGGTAGCAGGGCGATCACCTGAACGAACAGGGCGCCCGCCGTCGCCAGGGTGACGGCTTCGCGCAGGTTCGGCCAACGCCCGGCGAGCGCGATGCCGACGGCGCCGATCAGCGGCGTCGCCAAGATCCACAGGAGCGGGGTCATCGGGCCATCTCCCCGACTTGCGGGGGCGCCGCCGCGCCGATCAGGTGTTCCGCCGCCGCGTGGGCGATGTCGACGCTGTAGGTGGTTTCCAGGCCGAACCAGATATTGGCCGCGATCATCACCCACAGGACCGCCTGCATGGCCCAGGGGACTTCGCGGACCTGGGACAGATCCCGCGTCGGCGGCATCAGGTAGGCGGCCTCGACGACGCGCCAGATGTAGATGACGGCCAAAAGGGACGACAGGACGATCAGGATGGCGAGCATCCACCAGCCCTTTTCGAAGGCGGCCACCATCAACCACCATTTGCTGACGAAGCCCGCCGTCATGGGAATGCCGATCAGGCTCAGTCCGGCGATCACGAAGCCCGCCATGGTCAGGGGCATCTTCCTGCCGATGCCCTGCCAGTCCTCCAGGCGGACGCTGCCGAGCCGTAGGGCGATGCCGCCGACGGCCATGAACAGCGCGCCCTTGATGAGGGCGTGATTGAAGATGTGGACGATACCGGCGGTCAGGCCGGTGACGCTGACCAGCCCGACGCCCAGGGCCATGTAGCCGATTTGGGCCACGGAGCTGTAAGCCAGCATCCGGCGCACGTTGTTCTGGAACACGGCGACGGCGGAGGCAGAGAACATGCCCGCGACGGCGAAGGGGATGAGCAGTTCCGCCCACAGGCGGTCGGCCAGCACCGGAACGTCGCCCAGGACGGTGAAGAAGACGCGGATCAGGACGTAGAGCGACACCTTGGTCGCCGTCGAGGCCAGGAACACCGTCACGGCGATGGGGCTGTTCGAATAGGCGCGCGGCAGCCACTTGTGCAGCGGGAAGAGCGCCAGTTTCAGGCCCAGGCCGACGACCAGGAAGGCGACCGCCACGACCACCGTGCGGCTGAACGGCGCCTCGTCCAGGATGCGGGCCAGATCCGCCATGTTCAACGTGCCGGTGACCATGTAGAGCAGGCCGACGCCGATGACGTAGAAGGTGGCGCCGATGGTGCCCATGACCAGGTAGGTATAGGCCGCCATCAGGGCGCGGCGGTCCTTGCCCAAGGCGATCATGGCGTAGGACGACAGCGACGAGATTTCCAGGAAGACGAACAGGTTGAAGGCGTCGCCCGTGGCCACCATGCCCAGCAGGCCGGTCAGGCACAGCAGGTAGCAGACGAAGAAGAGGTAGGTCCTTTTCTCGTCGATGTCCTCGAAGATGGTGGTCCGGCCCCACAGCATGGTCAGGGCGCCGATGGCCGACACCAGCGTCAGCATGAGGGCGCTTAGGACGTCGACGTGCAGCTCGATCCCCCAGGGTGGTTCCCAACCACCCATGGCGTAGGACACCGGCCCGCCGTCCAGCACCTGCGTCAGCAGGGAGACGGCCATGGCGAAGGCGATCAGCGAAACCGCCGTCGCCCACATCCAGGCCAGGGTCCGGTCGCGCAGAAGAACGCACAGCGGCGCGGCCATCAAGGGCACGACCACCTGAAGGGCGGGCAGTTGGGCCGCCAGGCTGAAGGTTCCCGCGGTGACGGACATCAGTGCGCGCCCTCCCGCTTGCGCTCTTCGGCCAGGACGCGCTCGGACAGCTCGCGTTGGGCGTCCTCCAGGGCGTGATCGTCCTTGCGGTCGATATCGAGGATCTCGTCCTCCTCGGTGGTGCCGTAGGCTTCGCGGATGCGGACCACCAGGGCCAGGCCGAGCGCCGTGGTCGCCACGCCGACGACGATGGCGGTCAGGATCAGGACGCTGGGCAGGGGGTTGGTGTAGGTGGCGGAGACGCCCTGTCCCGCCATGTCGGCCTCGGTCAGGATGGGCGCGGTGCCGCCCTTGACCTTGCCCATGGAGATGTAGAGCAGGAAGACCGAGGTCTGGAAGATGTTCAGGCCGACGATCTTCTTCACCAGGTTGCCGCGCACGACGACGATGTAGAAGCCGATCATCATCAGGACGATGACGACCCAGTAATTGTAGTGGCTGTAGAGGAGGTCGAGGCTCACAGGGACCGCCTCCCCACGAAGAGGAAGAAGATCATGATCATGACGCTGGCGACGGTGATGCCGACCCCGCCTTCGACCAGCAGAATCCCCAGGTGCTGGCCATGTACCGGGTCATGGCCGTTCAGCACGTCGTAGTCCAGGAAGTTGCCGCCCAAAAGCATGGTCGCGACCCCGGTCCCGGCGTAGATGAGCACGCCGAGCGCCATCAAGGGGCGGAGCAGCGCCGGAGGGAAGGCCTTGCGGGCGGCGTCGATGCCGAAGATCAGGCCGTAGGCGACGATGGCGGTGGCGAAGATCACGCCCGCCTGGAACCCGCCACCCGGCCCGAAGTCGCCGTGAAATTGCACATAGAGGGCGAACAGGATGATCGGGCCGATGAGCAGCTTGGAAGCGACCCGGAGAATGGAGTGGATGACCATCATCGCCGATGCTTCCTCTTCTGCTTCATCGCCCGTCGCAGGTTGCGGGCGTGCCCGTGGCCCAGCAGAAGCAGGACGGCGATGGCGGCGGTGAAGACGACCGCCGTCTCCCCCAGCGTGTCGAAGCCGCGATAGCTGGCCAGGACCGAGGTGACGATGTTGGGAACGCCGATCTCCGTGCCGCTCCGCTCGATGTAGCGGTCGGTGACGTGGCTGGTCTGCACCGGGGCGTCGGGGTCGGCGAAGCCCGGCATGTCCAGGGTGCCGTAGATCAGCGCACCGCCGGTTAGGACGACCACCCCCAGCGGCAGCAGGTTGATGCGCGGGAAGACCTTTTCCTGGCTGGTCGTCAGGGCCAGCGTGCCGAGCATCAGGATGGTGCTGATGCCCGCTCCCACGGCGGCCTCGGTGAAGGCCACGTCGACGGCGTCCAGGTTCACGAAAATGGCCGCCGACAGCAGGCTGTAAAGGCCCGACAGCATGACGATGGCGAACAGGTCATGCAGGCGCAGCATGGCGATGGCGGTGATGACCAGAAGGGTCAGGAGAAACAGATTGATGAGCATCTCAGCCCCCTTCCTCGCCGCGCGTCTGGGCCTTCGCCTCGGCCAGCGCGGCGCCGTCGGTGCGGTCCTCGCAGCCTTTCGGCTCGAAGCCGCGGCCCAGGGCGGCGCGGGCCAGGGCGTGCGTGGCGACCGGGCTGGTGTAGAGGATGATGATGCCGATCACCCCCAGCTTGACGAGCGAGATCCAATGCGCTCCGGCGACGGCCTGGACCATCAGCCCTGCCAGCAGCAGCAGGACGCCCAGGGTGTCGGTCAGGCTGGCGGCATGCAGGCGGGTAAAGAAGTCGGGCATGCGCAGCAGGCCGACGCCGCCCAGGATGGCGAAAAGCCCGCCCGTGACGATGCAGGCCCAGCTGATGACGTCGAGCACCATATCCATCGCCATGGCCCTCAGAAATCGCTCATGTGGTCGTCTTCGCCGTGCGGCGCGCCCAGGCTCAGGTGCTGGAAGAACTTCATGACGGCGATGGTGCCGATGAAGTTGACCAGGGCGTAGAGCAGGGCGATGTCCTCCCACTCCGGGCGACCGGTCATATAGCCGAAGAAGGCGATGATCAGCACGGTCGCGGTCCCGAAGGTGTTCACCGCCAGGATCCGGTCGTAGACCGTCGGCCCCAGCAAGGCGCGGATCAGCGCCAGAAGCATGGTGACGACGATGGCGGTGGCTCCGGCGATGAACATCACGCCTCGCCCTCCAGCCAGCGGACCTTGGCGTCCATGGTGCCGTCCAGTCCGGCGGCGCCATCGCGGGTCAGGGCGTGGACGGTGATGTCGTCGTCGCCCATGCCGACGGCCACCGTGCCCGGCGTCAGGGTGATGGAGTTGGCGTAGATGGACCGGCCCAGCTCCGTCTTCTGGCTGGCGGGCACCTTCAGCATCACCGGGCTGATGGGCAGCTTAGGATGGAGGATCACCTTGGCCACGTCGATATTGGCCTTGACGATTTCCCTCAGCAGCCAGACCCAATAGACCAGACCGCGCGGCAGAAGGTGGATGGGAACCGCCTCGGCGTCCAGGATGCGCATGCGCGCGGCGGCGCCGACGGCGACCAGGACCGACGCCACGCCGAAGCCGATCAGCAGCGGTTCGGTGTGCCACGACAACGCCATCCACAGGATGGCCAGGATCAGCGACAGGCTGACGGCGTGGAACACGATGGACTCCGCGATGGCTCAGGGACGGGGCGGGGGATCGCTCCCCCGTCAGTGTGGGACCTTATAGCCCCCCTGGGCGCGGAGAAAAGGAAAAATGACGCCGCGTCCCCGGGGCGCGCGCCGGGCTTAGCGCGGCGCCACCGCGTAGGTCGCGACCGGCGGTGGAGTTTCGGTCAGAAGACCCCTGGCTTGCAGGAAGGCGGCGAAACGGTCGTAGCGGGCGGCGTCCAGCGCCGCCGGACGCAGGGCGAAGCGGGGGAGGGTGTCGGCCCAGGCGCGACGGTTCAGGTCGTCGTCCAGGTCGGGATAGGCCCGAGTGAAGGATTCCCAGGCGTCCTGGGGATGGTTCAGCATGTACTGGACCGCCCGTTCGACGGCGCCGACGAAGGCGGCGATGGCCGGGTCGTCGCCGCGGTCCGTCTTGGCGACCAGGATCAGTTCGTCATAGGCCGGGACTCCGTTCTCTTCCGGATAGAAGGCGCGGCCCGGCTTGCCCGCGATCTCCATCTGGTTGAGTTCGAAGTTGCGGAAGGCGCCGATGACGGCGTCCACCTGTCCGGCGTAGATGGAGGGCGACAGGGCGAAGTTGACGTTCACCAACTCCACGTCGTCCAGCGCGAGGCCCGCCGTTTCCAGCATGGCGCCCAGGACCGCGTCCTCGAATCCGCCGACGGAATAGCCGATCTTGCGCCCCTTCAGGTCGGCGAGCGTCTTGATCGGCCCATCGGCGAGAACCACCACGGAATTGAGCGGCGTCGCCACCAGGGTCGCCACCCGCGCCAGGGGCAGGCCCTCGGCGACCTGAAGGTGAAGCTGCGGCTGGTAGGTGACGGCCAGGTCGGCCTGTCCGGCGGCGACCAGCTTCGGCGGCGTGTTGGGATCCGCCGGGGCGACCAGCTCCACCTCCAGCCCGGCGTCGCGGAAGAACCCTTGGTCCTGGGCCACCACCAACGGGCCGTGGTCGGGGTTGACGAACCAGTCGAGCATCACGGTCAGCTTCTCGGTCGCCTGCGCGGGCAAGGCGACGAGGCAGGCCATGACGGCGAGGGCGATGGCGGACAGGCGCATGGGGGTCTCCGATAGGTCAGGGATCGGTCGGCGGCGCGTCGGGCTGCCACGGCAGCCAGTGGCGCAACAGGGCGTCCATGAGGGCGTAGAGGCTGACGGCGAGCAAGGCAAGGACGAACAGCGCGGCGAACATCTGATCGACCTGCATGCGGGCATTGGCGTGCAGCATGAGGTATCCCAAGCCCGCCGAGGCGCCGACCCATTCCCCGACCACGGCGCCGATGGGGGCGACCGCGGTGGCCACCCGCAGCCCCGATGCCAGCGACGGCAGGGCGGCGGGGACGCGGACGCGCCACAGGATGGACCAGCGCGTCCCGCCCATGACGCCGGCCAGGTCGAGCCATCCGGGATCGGTCCGCCGCAGGCCGTCGAAAAAGGCCGAGGTGACGGGGAAGTAGATGATCAGGGTAGCCATGGCGATCTTCGATCCCATGCCGTAGCCCAGCCACAGAAGCAGCAGGGGGGCGATGGCGAAGACGGGGATGGCCTGGCTGACCACCAGCATCGGCATGAGCCAGCGGCGGGCTGGGCGGAAAGCCGCTAGGCACAGGGCCGACAGGCTTCCGAGAAGCGTGCCGACCACCAAGCCAAGGACGATTTCCAGCCCGGTGACCCAGGCATGGCGGGCGATCAGCGGCGCCTTCAGGACCAGGGTCTGCGCCGTCTGCCAGGGCGAGGGCAGCAAATAGGGTTGGCGGCCCGTGACCTCGTAGGCGAGGTGCCACAGGACCAGCAATCCGGCGAACGTGACCAACCCGCGCGCGAAACGGTTCATGACGCCGACGCCCCGGCGTCCGACAGGCGGTCCAACAGGGTCGCCTGAAGGCTCATGATATCCGGGTCGTGGATATCGCGCGGTGGTGTTCCATGAACCTCCAGCGGCGCCTGAAGCCGCGCCGGGCGGCCCTCCAGGACCAGGACGCGATGGCCGAGTCGCAGCGCCTCCAGCGGATCGTGGGTGACCAGCAGCACCGTCCGTCCGGCCAGCAGTTCGGCGGCCAGGTTCTGAAGGGACAGGCGGGTCATCGGATCCAGCGCCGAAAAGGGCTCGTCCATCAGGATGATCGGGCGGTCTTCCATCAACGTGCGGACCAGGGCGGCGCGTTGCCGCTGACCGCCGGACAGGGCGTCGGGGCGCGCCGCCGCCTGGGCCTCCAGTCCGGCCCGCTTCAACAGCGCCAGGGCGCCGTCGCGATCCGGCGGCTCTCCGCGCAGACGCGCGCCCAACAGCATGTTGTCGAGGACCGTCAGCCACGGCAGCAGCAGATCCTGCTGGGCCATGTAGGCGACCCGCCCGGCCAGGGGGGCCGCGTCGTCGGCGATGATGCGATGGTCCGTGCCGGGCGGCACCAATCCGGCCACCAGCCGCAGAAGGGTGGTCTTGCCGACACCGCTCGGCCCCAACAGGCAGGTCCAGCGACCGGCCTCCAGGTGCAGGTCCAGGGTCTCGAACAAGGGCGTACCGTCGTACTCCAGGGCGGCGACATGGGCGCTCAGGCCGACGGCGTGGGACGGGGGGGAGAGGGGCACCGGGGCGGGAACCATTCCAGCAGGATCGAAGACCCGGCAAGACTAGACGTGAGCGCGACGGCAAATCAATCGCCGCTCACCCGGCGGGGCGCCCGCTTGGTGCGGATTTGGTCTGGAAACGGTGAACGCC
>CAZFRK010000159.1:1208-7265 GCA_964521375.1 uncultured Rhodobacterales bacterium | reverse complement strand
CAGGGAATGCTCCATCCACAGGTAGGCGCAGGTCGGATGGGCGGCGTCGCTGTGCAGCATGGTGGTGTCGGCCCAGCCGGTGGCGCCTTCCTTGGGGATGGTGCTGGCGATGGGCTGGTCCTTGGACTTCAGGATGTTGACCTGGAACGGCCAAGCGCTGGAGGCGACGACGCCCTCGTTGGTGAAGTCGTCGATCTGCACGAAGGCGTCATGCCAGTAGCGGTTGACGATCTTGCGCTGGCCGCGCAGCAGCTCCAGGGCGGCGGCGTACTGCTCCTCGGTCAGTTCGTAGGGGTCCTTGATGCCCAGGTCGGGCTTGGCCGACATCAGGTAGAGCGCCGCGTCGGCGATGTAGATGGGGCCGTCGAAGGCTTGGACGCGCCCGGCGTTGGACTGGCCGTCGGGCAGGGTCTGTTCCTCGAACACCACGGTCCAGGAGGTCGGCGGGGTGTCGTCGAAGGCGGCGGTGTTGTAGGCCAGGACGTTGGGGCCCCACTGGTAGGGGGTGCCGTAATGCTGGCCGTCGACCGTGTGCCAGGGAGCGCTTTTCAGCCGCTCGTCGAGGCTGTCCCAGGAGGGGATGAGCGCGGTGTTGATCGGCTGCACGCGGCCCCCGGCGATGAGGCGCAGCGAGGCGTCGCCCGAGGCGGTGACGAGGTCGAATCCGCCCTCGTTCATCAGCGCGACCATTTCGTCGGAGGTTCCAGCGGTCTTCACGTTGACCTTGCAACCGGTTTCCTTCTCGAAGGCGGTCACCCAGTCGTAGGCCGGGTCCGTGTCGCCGCGCTCGATGTAGCCCGGCCAGGCGACGATATCCAGCGCGCCTTCGGCCTCGCCGAGTTTCTCCAGCGGCGCGGCGGCGGCCGCTTGGCCGACCAGAAGGGCGGACACGGCGGATGCCGCGGCCAGACGGTGAACGACGTGGTGCATGGGAAGACCTCCAGTTTCTGCCGATTTAGGGGGCATGACGTGAAAATAGGCTACTGAAGGCCGGGGTGGCGGCAAAATATGAAAAACTGCGCATAACGATCAAAAAAAATGATCGCACGGGGGTGTCCGAGGGGCGGCGTGGGGTCAGGCCGGGCCGCGCGGCGTCGGGCGGGCCTTGGCGCGGGTGTGTTCGCGCGCCAGCTCGATGAAGAAGCGGGCCGCCTCCGGCAGGCCGCTGCCCTTGCGCCAGGTGAGGCCCACGTCGACCGTCGGCAAGGGTTCGGCCAGGGGGCGCACCTCGATGCGATCGCCGTCCAGGGACCAGGGGCGATAGGTCATGTCCGGCAGGATGGCGCTGCCGATGCCGGTGCCGACCAGCGACCGCACCGCCTCGACGGAGGCCGTCTTCAGCACCACGCGGGGCTTCACGCCCGCCTGCCGCCAATGGGTCTGGGTAAAAGGGTGCATGTTGTCGGTGGTCAGCTGGATCATGGGATGGTCGGCCAGATCACCGAGCGACACCTGATCCCGGCCCAGCAGGGGGTGGCTGGCGGGAAGCCACAGGCGATAGGGCGAGCGCAGCAGGATGTCCGCCGTCAGGGCGTCCTGATTGTCCAGGGCGGAACTGATGAGCAGGCCGACGTCGATCTCGCCGCCGATGAGCAGATGCTCGATGAAGCGTTGTTGATCCTCCACCACCTTGATCGTGACCGCCGGATGGACGCGGCGGAAGCGCGCCAGCAGGTCGGCGAGGTAGTAGCCCGCCACCATCGAGGTGACGCCGATGGTCAGCGACCCTTCCATGGCCGGGGCGTGAACCCGCACCGCCCGCCCGGCGTCGGCGACCACCGCCAGGATGCGTTGGGCGTGGCGCATGAACTGGTGGCCTTCCTGGGTCAGGACCATGCCGCGCGGCGCCCGCAGGAACAGGGCGGCGCCGATCTCCTGTTCCAACTGCTTGAGGGCCGCCGTCACGGCGGACTGCGAGATGCGCAGGTCGCGCGCCGCCCGCGAGACCGACAGGCAATCGGCCACGGCGATGAAGTAGCGGATCTGTTTCAGGGTGATGTTCATGGCGATCCATCGGAAAATACGAATGAATGAGTTTTGTATCACACAATTTTATTGGCATACCGCGGCGGAACGGCGGCCCCCCCCGGTGGGCGACGCCGCCGTCTGGGCACAGGCTCTGGGCACGACGGAAGGCGCGGTGATGGAGCTTTGACAGGTACTCTGATTGGTGATTAGAGTATACCGCAGAGCGGAACCAATGATGGCGAAAATGCCGCGCCCCGTTCGCCATATCTACAAGGAGGAAACGTCAATGATCCTTTTTCCGAGCACCTTGAGGCGCGCGGGTGCCGTCGTGGCCTTCGCCGCCCTGCCGTCCCTGGTCGGCGCCGCTCCGGCGGCGTTGGCGGAGACCATGACCTACGGCACCCACCATCCGCCGACGCATGGCAGCATGACCGCCGGTGTCGAGCCGTTCACCAAGGCGGTCGAGGAACAGACCGGCGGCGCCCTGACGATCGAGGTGCTGGGCGGCGGGGCCGTGGTGTCGTCGAAGACCTCGCTGGGCGGTATCGGCAGCGGGCTGGTCAGCAGCGGCTATGTGATCGATTCCTACATTCCCAAGACACTGCCGCACAGCAATCTGTCGACCAACCTGGGCGTCTTCCACAAGACCCCGCTGGCCGCCACCGGCGCGGTGACGGAGTTCCAGATGCTGCATTGTCCGGGGTGCGTCCAGGAGATGGCGGACTCGGGGGCCATTTCGCTCGGCGTGCAGTCGCTGTCCCCCTATGTGCTCATGTGCCGCGAGCCGGTCACCAGCATCGACGACCTGAAGGGCCGCAAGACCAAGACCTCCGGTCCGTGGGGGCCGATGATGGCCGGTCTCGGCGCCATTCCCGTGAACATGCCCGTCACCGACCTCTATGAAGGGCTGCAACGCGGCACCATTGATTGCGTCCTCGGTCCCGAGGGATGGCTGAAGAGCTTCTCCTTGTGGGAGAGCGCGCGCCACGTGGTCGACCAGCCCTTGGGAACCTGGGCCGGCGGGCACGTCATGACGGTGTCCAAGGAGGTGTGGGACGACATGCCCCAGGCCAGCCGGCAGGCGATCATCGACAACCTGCCGGACATGCTGGTGGCGATGACCCTGGCCTATGACGACGAGGCCGCCATCGCCCGCGAGGAAGCCGCCGAGCATGGCCTGACCTACGCGCCGTCCTTCCCCGAACTGGTCGAGGCCTTCGCCAAGGCGCGCGAGAGCGTGATGGCCGACGTGGTCGCCCAGGCCAAGGACCGCGGCGTCGAGGACGCCGATGCCCTGGCCAAGACCTTCCTGGAAGTCCGCGAGAAGTGGGACGGCATCTACGCCGAGACCGGCGGCGATCCGAAAGCCATGGCGGCGGCCATCAAGACGGAAGTCTACGACAAGCTGCCCGCCCTCACCAACTGAGCCTGACGGCGCTCCGGAGCGAACGGCTATGCGAACCATAGACTTCTTCGACCGGGGCGCCATGCTCGGCCCCGACCGCCCGTGCCTCGTCGACGAGGCGGTGTCGATCTCCTACCGCGAGGCCGCCGCCGCCTCGCACGCCATCGCCCGCGCGTTATGGCGCCTCGGCGTCGCGACCGGGGACGGCGTCGCCGTTCTTTGCCCCAACGACGCCTGGGGCTATGTGGCCTGCCTGGGCGTCATGCGCGCCGAAGCCATGTGGGTGCCGTTGAACGTCCGCAACACGGTGGCCGACAACGCCCGGCACATGGCCATCGGCAAGGCCGGGGTCCTGCTCTACCATTCGTCGCTGGGCGCCGATCTGGCGGCCTATCGGGCCGCCTGCCCGGACCTGCGGCACGTCATCCGTATCGACGGGTCCGATGGCGACGCGCCGAGCCTAAGGACCCTCGCCGACGCCGAGCAGGACGCCCCGGTCCCAGCGCCGTCGTCCTTTCGTGACCGCGACCGGGTGTTCCGCCTGTCCTGCACCGGTGGCACCACCGGTACGCCCAAGGGCGTGCGCCACGAGCATTTGTCCTACGAGATGAACACCGCGGCCTATCTGGCGCTGTGGTCCTTCGAGGCGCCGCCGCGGTTCCTGTTGACGGCCCCGATGACGCACGCGGGCGGGGCCTTGGCGCCGCCGGTCTTCGCCCTGGGTGGCACGGTGCGCATGTTGGCCAAGGCCGATCCCACGCGCATCATGGAGGTGCTTCAGGACGAGGCCATCAGCGCCACCATGCTGCCGCCGACGGTCCTTTACATGATGCTGGACCACCCAAGGGCGCGGGAGTTCGACTATTCGGCCCTGCGCTATCTCTATTTCGCCGCCGCGCCCATGTCCGAGGACAAGATCCGCCGCGCCATCGACATCTTCGGCCCGGTCATGGCCCAGTTCTACGGCCAGACGGAGGTGGCGACCACCATCACCCACATGAGCCCCGGCGAATACGCCGAGGCCGCCGCCGACCCGGCCAAGGCCCACCGCCTGCGCAGCGCCGGACGGCCCGGTCCCTTCTCCGTCCTGGCGGTGATGGACGACGCGGGCGGCCTGCTGCCCGACGGAGAGGTCGGCGAGATCGTCGTGCGCTCCAATCAGGTGATGGCGGGCTACGTGGACGCCGAAGAGGCGACCGCCCAGGCCTTCGCCCATGGCTGGCACCATACGGGCGACCTCGGCTATCGCGACGCCGACGGCTACTATTATCTGGTGGACCGCAAGCGCGATCTGGTCATCAGCGGCGGCTTCAACATCTATCCGGGAGAGGTCGAACGGGTTCTGCTCGGCCATCCGGCGGTTCAGGATTGCGCCGTGATCGGCGTGCCCGACGACAAGTGGGGCGAGGCTCTGACCGCCGTGGTCCAGCCGGTTCCCGAGATGGAGGCCGACCCCGAGGAGATTCGCGCTTGGTGCCGCGCGCGTCTGAGCGGCGTCATGTGCCCCAAGACCATCCTGTTTCGCGACCAACTGCCGCGCAGTCCCGTCGGCAAGGTTCTGAAACGCGTCCTCCGTGACGAGTTCTGGACGGGGCGGTCGCGCGCCATTTGACCCGGAAGGCCAAGCCCTCATGACCGACGCCGCTTCCTGGCCCCAGACCATGCGCGCCGTCCTGTGCGAAAGCTGGCGGCCCTTCGACGACCTGATCGTCACCGACCTGCCGGTGCCAACGCTCCGCGACGCCGGAGAGGTGCGTATCGCCGTCTCCCACGCCGGGGTCGGCTGGGCGACGACGCTGGTCGTGTCCGGGCGCTACCAGCGCAAGCCGCCGCTGCCCTTCTCGCCGGGGACCGAGGTCGCAGGAACGGTCCTGGAGGTCGGCGCCGATGTCACGGGACTGGCGCCGGGCGACCGCGTCTTCGCCGCGCTGGACCATGGAGGTTACGCCGAGCAGGTGGTGGTCCATGCCCGCCACGTCTTCAAGCTGCCCGACGGCCTGCCGTCCGAGGCCGCCGTGGCGCTGCCCATTTCCTATATGACCGCTTACGGGGCGCTGGTCTGGCGGGCGGCCGTCCGACCGGGCGAGGTGGTGGTCGTCCACGGGGCGGCGGGCGGTGTCGGCCTTGCCGCCTGCGAGATCGCCAAGGCCAAGGGCTGCACGGTCGTCGCCGTGGCGCGCGGGGCGGCCAAGGGGGCTTTCCTGGCGGCGCGCGGGGTGGACCACGTCATCGACGGCGAGGCCGAGGATTTCCGCCCGCGTGTCCTGGAGCTGACCGACGGACGCGGCGCCGACGTGGTCGTCGATACCATCGGCGGGCCGGTCTTCGACGCCTCCCTGCGCTGCCTGGACGAGGGCGGGCGCCTGCTGGTGATCGGCTTCGTCCATGGCGAGATCCCGACCGTCCCGGCCAACATCGTCCTGCTCAAGAACATCTCGGTGGCCGGGTTCAACCTGGGCCAGTTCCTGGGCTGGGGGAAGGTGGACGAGCGCGAGCGGTTCGCCGACCGCTATCGCGACGGCATGGCCGAGCTTCTGGGGTGGTGGCGGGCAGGGCGCCTGGACCCCGTGATCCACGCCCGCTTTCCCCTGGAAGGGTTCCGCGAGGCCATGGCGACGGTCACGGGGCGGGGCGCCATGGGGCGGGTGGTCCTGACCCTTTAGGGCCGGGCTGATGGAGACCGC
>CAZFRK010000159.1:0-1198 GCA_964521375.1 uncultured Rhodobacterales bacterium | reverse complement strand
GGGGCGTCGGGCCCCGGCGGGGGGGGGGGGGGGCGGCGCCCTCAGCGCCCGATCATCGGGCCGATGCTGCGGCACAGGTGCACCAGACGCGGCCCCAGGTCTTCCTGGAGGCGCTTGGGGTCCAGGGCGAAGGCCGGGCCGCCGCAGTTCATGGCCATGACGGTGGCGCCGTCGGCCGACACCAGCGGCGCGCCGACGGCCCGCACGTCCCGCTTCCATTCGTTGTCCACGTAGCAGAAGCCCCGGTCGTTGACCTGCGCGATTGAGTCCTCTATGCGGGCCTTCATGTCCGGCCAGTCGGCCCCGTGGACACGCTTCAACTGTTCGAAGATATAGTCCCGCTCGGCTTCCGAAATCCCGGCCAGGAACGCTCGACCGATGGCCGTGAGGCCCATCTGCACGCGGCTGCCGATGTCCAGGCGCAAGGTGGTTATGGCGTTGGAACTGCAAGCGTCCACGTAGATCATGCTCAAGCGGTCGCGGCTGGCCAGCGCCACCGAGGCGTTGGCGTGGGTGGCCAACTGTTGCATGTATTCATGGGCCACCTGACGGACCCGCAGGTTGGACAGCACCGGATAGCCGAGCGCCAGGATGGACGGCGACGGTTCGTACTTGCCCAGGCGCTTGATGAAGGTCAGGTAGCCGAGTTCCTTCAGGGTATAGGTCAGGCGCGAGACGGTGGCCTTCGGCAAGCCGGTCAGTTCCGACAGTTCGGAATTGCCCAGTGGACCCTGGCCGGGCCGGAAGGCACGCAGGATTTCCAGTCCGCGGGCAAGCGCCCAGACGAACTTGCGGTCCTGGGTGTGGGCTTCGCCGATGTCGTCGCCGTCGACCATCAACGGCACGGCGGAGCGCGACGTGGGCGTCGCTGGCGCGGCCTTCACCTTGACCCGACTGGCTCGTTTCGCCTTGGGCTTTTTGTCTTCGGCGTTTTCCTGCTGCATCTTCGTCCTCGTCGCCGCTCTTCCAGAGGGGGGCGGCCTTCATAAACTTGCGAACATCAAGTCTTACTCCCTTCTTGGGCGTGGATACAAGTCGCATTGCCATTCCGGAGGGCGGAACAGGCACGTTGCAGAGTGAACGTATGCTCGGTCTCAGGCCCGGGCCAGAAGCCCCCTCCCGATGACCTGGGCCTGGATCTCGGCGGCGCCCTCGAAGATGTTGAGGATGCGGGCGTCGCAGAGGACGCGGGAGATCT
>CAZFRK010000158.1:0-7276 GCA_964521375.1 uncultured Rhodobacterales bacterium | reverse complement strand
GCTAATTTTGCATTGCAGCAACGGGCTGAGGTCCGCTGTCTGCCTTTCTTGGACGTTTCCTCCCTAGACTTGGGCTGCGGTTCTTCCGCAGCCCCTTTTTTTTTGTTATCAAGGGGGTGGGGCGTTTTTCCGAGACTTTAATTTATAAGGACGCGTGTGATGGGGGATATGGTGCGCCGCAGCGGTCGGACCGCCGCGCCTACAGGGCGCGCAGGCGGTCTGTGGAGAGGTCCTTCAGGGCCTGGATGACCCGTCCCAGGTCGTCGCGCACGCGATCGAAGGACGGCAGGCGCTCGTAGGTCCGTTCGTCCATGTAGAGGCGCCGGTTGGTCTCGATCTGCAAGGTGTGCACGCCCTTGCTGGGGCGCCCGTAGTGCCGCGTGGTGTAGCCGCCCGCGTAGGGGGCGTTGCGGGTGACCGAATAGCCCCGGCCTTCCAGCACGTCCTGGACCGCCGCCGGAACCTCCCGCGCGCAGGAAATGCCGTGATTGTCGCCGAGCACGAAGTCCGGCACGGCGGTGCCCGGTCCCGGCTGGCCGGACGGCATCGAATGGCAATCGACCAGCAGGCAGCGGCCGAAGGCGGCGAGGGTGCCGTCGATCAGGTCGCGGAGGGCGGCGTGATAGGGGCGGTAGTAGCCGTCGATGCGCCGCTCCGCCTCGTCGGGCGTCAGCTTGCGGCTATAGATGTCGTGGCCGCTGGCGACCATGCGCGGGATGGTGCCCAGACCGGCCATGACCCGCGGGCTGCGCGTATTGGCGTGGCGCGGCAGGGGGCCGTCGAACATGGAGGGATCGAGTTCGTAGGGTTCGCGGTTGGGGTCCAGGAAGGCGCGTGGAAAGGTGGCCCGCAAAAGCGGTGCCCCCATTCGCGGCGCGGCGGAGAAAAGCTCGTGGACGTGGCAGTCCTCGGACCGCCGAAGGGTCGTGGCGTCCAGCCGCGCGGCGGCCACGAAGTCCGCCGGATAATGGTCGCCCGAATGAGGGGAGGCGAAGACGAGCGGCACCGTCTGGCGGACCGGTCGAATGACCTCGATCGGGGCCAGGGGCTTAGGGTCCACCGGCGCCTCGGCGGCGTCTTCGGCGGTTGGCTGGGAATGGGCCTGCGCGTCCATGGCTCCAAGCCTACACCACTTCCTCGACGGCACGCCATAAGCCGCACGGGCCATGGTCGGAGCGACGTTGAAAAATTTTCGCCATGAACCGACAAAGGGGCTTGCAATGGGTGTCTGGCGGCGCTAAAAGGGCCGCCCACGCAGCAAGGCACCGCGGTCCAGGCCCTTCCGAAAGGGACGACGGTGGAGCGAAATCCCGACGCCGCGGGGACATAGGGCGCGTAGCTCAGCGGGAGAGCACTACGTTGACATCGTAGGGGTCACTGGTTCAATCCCAGTCGCGCCCACCACCGAAACCCCTAGGGAGACCTGGGGGTTTCGTCCGTTTTGGGGCCGAAGTTCGCCGATGTTCGCCCTCAACGACGCTGCAGGTCGTCTTCTTCCAGGTCGGCCTCGCTGTCGGCGAATTCGGCGGCGATGGTGCTGAAGACGTCGCTGATGCGCAGGAACGCCTCGACGATGTCGGGGTCGAAATGGCCGCCCTTGCCGGCGGCGATCATGGAAACCGCCTTTTCATGGGGGAAGGGCGGCTTGTAGACCCGTCGGCTGATCAAGGCGTCATAGACGTCGGCGACCGCCATGAGGCGGGCCGACAAGGGAATGGCGTCCCCTTTCAGACCCGCCGGATAGCCGGAGCCGTCCCATTTTTCGTGATGGCCGACGGCGATTTCCATGGCATAGCGCAGAAAATCAATGGAGGCGCCGGTCGCCTCGCCATCCAGGGCCTTGACCAGCGCCGTGCGTCCAAGCGCGGCGTGGGTCTTCATGATGGTGAATTCGTCGTCGGTCAGCTTGCCGGGCTTGAGCAGGATGGCGTCGGGAATGCCGACCTTGCCGATGTCGTGCAGGGGCGCGGACTTGAACAGCAGGTCGATGGCGCGGTCGTCCAACTGGTCCCGGAAGCGGGGATGGTCGCGCAGGGCCTCGGCCAGGGCGCGGACATAGTTCTGGGTGCGGCGGATATGGTTGCCGGTCTCGTTGTCGCGCGTTTCGGCCAGGGACGCCAGGGCACGGATGGTCACGTCCTGGGTCCGCGTCAGATCGCGGGTGCGTTCCGCCACCCGCTGTTCCAGCCGCGTGTTCTCGGTCCGCAGCCGCACCTGGGCGCGGCGCAGGGACAGGTGGGTGGCGACGCGCGCGAGCACCACCGGCGGGCTGATCGGCTTGGTGATGTAGTCGACGGCGCCGACGGAGAAGCCGACGGCCTCGTCGTGGGTCTGGCCGAGGGCGGTGACGAAGATCACGGGAATGTCGGTCGTGCGCGGGTCCTCCTTGATGCGGCGGCAGACGTCCAGGCCATCCATGTCCGGCATCATGACGTCCAGCAGCACCAGATCCGGCAGGTTGTCGCCCTCCAACCGACTCAGCGCCTGGGGGCCGTCCTTGGCCACCACCAGGGCGTATTGGTCCCGCAGGAGGTCCACCAGGACCTTGACGTTGATCGGTTCGTCGTCGACGACCAGGATGCGGGCGCGGTCCTCGGTCATGGCGCGTCTCCCTGCGCGGTTGCTTGGGTCGCCGACACCCTCAGGGCTTCCAGGGCCTCCAGGGCGTCCTCGAAATCGAAGTCGGCGGCATGGCCGGCGACGGCGGCGGCCAGGGGGTGCTGAGGCGTCGCCGCGAGCCGTGCGGCGAGAGCCTCCGCGGTGTCCCCCGAAACCGGGTCGCAGGCGGTCAATTGGGCGTGAAGGCGGTCGAGGTCCCGCAACAGATCCGCCTGCGACAGGCGGGGCGGCGGCGCGGTGGCGGGCAGGGTCGGCGGCGCGCTGTCCAGGGTACGCAGTCCGCCGAGCACGATACCCATGGCCTCGATCAGGTCGGTGACCAGGGTGCCGACCCCGTCAGGGTTGGGCGCCGCGGCTTCGGTCAGCTGTTCCAATTGGCCCGCCAGATGCGCGACCTCTCGGGCGCCCAGGGTGGCCGCCGTGCCCTTCAGGGTATGGGCGGCGGCGCGTAGATCGGGCCAGTCGCCTTGGCGGGCCATGTCGCGCAGAAGCAGCATCTGGCTGCCGTGGCCGATGGCGAACTCCCGCAGCAGCTTGCGCAGCAGGGTGGTGTTCTGATTGAGGTTCCGTCGCGCCACCGGCAGGTCGATGCCCGGCAGGCTGTCGGGCAGGGGCGACGCCTGAGCGGAGGGCGGCGCCGGGAGCGGAGCGGTCGCGGCGCCGGGCCGCGGCGTTCCGTCGGGCGGCGCCTGGGGCAGCCAAGTGGCCAGGGCGCGGGCCAGGACGCGCGGGTCGATGGGCTTGGCGACGTGGTCGTTCATCCCGGCGTCCAGGCAGCGTCGCCGGTCTTGGTCCATGGCGTGCGCCGTCATGGCGATGATCGGCATCTCCGTCAGGCCCAGGTCGCGGCGGATACGGCGGGTCGCTTCCAGGCCGTCCATGCCCGGCATCTGAACATCCATCAGGATGGCGTCGAACCGCTCCCCCTGGACCGCCGCCAGGGCCGCCGCGCCGTCACCGGCGACGGTGAAGGTCAGGCCCAGGGCATCGAGGAATTCTCCCGCGACCTGCTGGTTGATCATGTTGTCCTCGACCAGCAGGACATGGCGGCCCTTCAGGGCGCTGGGCGGCGGATCGTCGGTTTGGGCCGCGGCGTCGGCCGCGCCGCGGGGCGGAGCCGCCTCCAGGCGCAGGGCCTCGACCACGGCGTCGAGCATGGTCGAGGGCGTGACGGGCTTTTCCAAGATTGCGTTCACCGCCAGACCGTCCAGGGCGTCCAGGAGTTCGCCCTGGCCGTGCGCCGTGAGCATGATGACCGGCGGCCTGTCGCCGTGGCGGTCCAGGCGGCGGACCACCTCGACGCCGTCCAGGTCGGGCATCTTCCAGTCCAGGACCAGCAGGTCCACGGTGTCCCGCGCCAATCGGTCCAGGGTGTCGCCTCCCGAGGCGGCGGTGTCCGCGGTCATGCCGAAGCGGGTCAGGAGGTCGGCGGCGATGGAGCGGGCGGCGTGGCTGTCGTCGACCACCAGGGCGCGACGGCCTCTCAGTCCGTGAACCCGCGTATCGGACCGTCGGTCGCCCCGCCGCTCCTGGTCCAGAAGGACGGTGAAGCGGAAGGTGCTGCCTTTGCCCGGCGCGCTGTCGACCGAGATCGTGCCCTCCATCAAGGCCACCAGTTGGGCGGAGATGGCCAGCCCCAGGCCGGTGCCGCCGAACCGGCGGGTGGTGGAAGTGTCGGCCTGGTGGAAGGGTTGGAACAGGCGCGCCGCCTGGTCCGCCGTCATGCCGATGCCAGTGTCGCTGACCGCCGCCTCGACCAGGAACCGGCCATCGGGCTGTTCCGTGCCGCCGACGCGCACGACGACCTCGCCCTCGGTGGTGAATTTGATGGCGTTGCCCATGAGGTTGAGCAGGATCTGATTGAGGCGCAACGGATCCCCGACCAGGGTGGCGGGGACCTCGGTTCCCAGGTCGATGACCAGTTCCAGGCCCTTGTCTCGGGCACGGGACTGGATCACCACGGCGACGTCGCTGAGCAGGCGGCTGAAATCGAACGGCACCGCCTCCATGGACAGCTTCCCGGCCTCGATCTTGGAGAAGTCCAGGATGTCGTTGATGACGCCGAGCAGGGTCCGCGAGCTGGCCTGGATCTTGTCCAGGTAGTCCTTTTGGCGAGTGGATAGATCGGTCTGTGCCATGAGGTGGCTGAGGCCGATCACCGCGTTCATGGGGGTACGGATTTCGTGGCTCATGTTGGCCAGGAAGTCGCTTTTCGCGCAGTTGGCGCGTTCGGCCTCTTCCTTGGCGTCGGTCAGGCTGTCGAGGATGCGCTTGCGCTCCGTGATGTCCTGGAACACGCCGACCGAGCCGATGGTCCGGTCGCCGTCGCGCAAGGGGACCGAGACGATGGAGACCGGAAACAGGGTGCCGTCGCGACGGATGAAGGCTTCGCTGTCGCTGCGGTAGACCTCGCCCTTGCGGATGGCGTGCAAGGTCGGGCAATCGGCGGCGGCCAAGGGCGTTCCGTCGGGCCTCCGGTAGTGGATGGCGTCGTGGAGGGAGCGCCCCTCGACTTCGGCCAAGGTCCAGCCCAACAGGCGCTCGGCCTCGGGGTTGAGGAAGGTGGCGCGACCGTTGGAATCCAGACAAAAGACGCCTTCACCCATGGAATCGGTGATGCTTTGCAGGAACCGGCGGCTTTCCCGCAGATCCTCTTCCATGCGCTTTTGTTCCGTGATGTCGGTGCGGATGGCGATGTAGGAGGTGGGGCGCTTGCCGGTTCCCATGAGCGGGATGATGGTCGCCGACACCCAGTAGTGGCCGCCGTCCTTGGCGCGGTTGCAGATTTCGCCGTTCCACACTTGGCCCGCCGAAATGGTCCCCCACATGGCCTTGAAGAAGGCGGCGTCGTGGACCTCGGACTTGACGACGCGATGGGTCTGGCCGATCAAGTCCTCGGGGCCGTAGCCGCTGATGTCGCAGAACCGCTTGTTGGCGTAGGTGATGCGCCCGGCGGCGTCGGTGATGCTGACGATGGCGTGCTGGTCGAGGGCGAATTTCTGCTCTTCCAGCGCCCGCTGGGCGGCCATCCGCTCGTCGACGATACGGACCAGGGTGCGGCTCAATTCACGGATGTCCTGCTGGCCGATGTTCTCGTCGCCGGTCAGGGCGGCGACGGTCAGGCGCAGGGCGCCGATGGCCGTGGTCATGCTGTCGGCTTCCGCCCTCAACCGCTCGTTGGCGGCCAGCAGTTCCTCGGAACTGAGCGTCAGGCTGCGGCCACGCAATTCCATCTCGCGGTCGTGGTGCTGGTAGCTTTGTCCGACGCGGTCGAACAGTGCCCCCAGGCCGCCCATCAGGCGCCGCGCCTCGGGGCTCAGGTCGGCGTCGCCGGCGCGCGCGGCGACGTCTTCCAGGGCGGCGCGCAGGCTTTCGGCGTCGGTGATCCCGAGGACCCGCTTGATCTGGCTGGTGAGGAGACGATGCATGGGCGGCAGCCTCAGTGTTCGCCAAGGACCGCGACGGTCATGGTCTGGTTGTGCAGTCGGCAGCGACCGCCGTCTTCCGGGGAACTGAGCTCGCCGTAGGAATAGAAGCCGCTGACCGTCAGGCCGCGGCCCAGGGTTTCGGCCACGACCTCGACCTCTTCCTCCACGCGGTCGCCCATCACCAGCTTGCGGCCGACGCAACTGACCAGCAGGGCGAGGCGGTCGCCGCGCCCGGCGGCGCCGACGCAGGCGCGGGCCGCCCGCTGCGCGCCGTCCACCAGGGCGTCGGGGCTGGCGCTCATCATGCGCAGCAGGGCGCCTTCCGCCACGTCGCCCGCCAGGATCAGGCTGCCACTGGCCTCGTCGACGCCCAGGATGGTGCGGACAAGGCCCCGCCGGGACATATCCTCGCCGACGATCTCGAAGGGGAACAGAAGGCCCGAGGCGGGCAGGTCGCGGGCATGGTCGCCCAGATAGCGTTTGTAGATCGCCAGGGCCGGTTCCTCGTCCAGGCGATGCAGGATGCTGCCGCTGGCCGCCGTCACCCGGCGCGCCGGTCCGAACGGGTTCCAGCCGCCGTAGGACCCTTGCCGCATGGACAGGCCGTCGCCGTAGAGGCCGACGGCGACGGCGGCCATGCCGTTGTCGGGGGCGATCACCAGGGTATTCTCGAAGGCGCCGTCGTCCCCGGCCAGGCCGCCCGCCACCGGCGTGTCCGGCGGCAGGACGGACAGCAGCCCGTCGATCAGGGCGCTGCCGTTCATGTCGGTGCCGCGACCGAACAGAAGCACCGCCTGGGGCGTGCCGTGGGCGGCGATCTGGCGCGCCAGGGAGGCGCCGGCGGCATGGGATTCGCCGATGCCGCCCATTGGGGTGGCGGCGATGGCGCAGCGGGTCGTCTCGAAGGAGACGGCGGTCAGGACGCAGCTCTTGTCGCGGACGCCGTCGGCCAGGATTTCGCCCGCCGTCGAACAGCCCGCGATGACGGTGTTCGGCAGCGCCCCGCGCAGGCTGTCGAGGAGAAGCGGCGCGCGGAGCACGTCGACCGACCCGAACACCAGCACCAAGTCCGGCGTGCAGGCCGCCAGGGAGGCGCAAGCCTCGCCGATGTCCGCCGTGGTGGTGACGATGGTTTGGGTCAGGCGCATCATGCGTCGTGTCCTTCCAGGGACGCCAAGGCGGCGTCGAGCGCCTCCAGGGCGCGGGCGGCGGCGTCGAAATCCATGTCG
>CAZFRK010000157.1:0-7313 GCA_964521375.1 uncultured Rhodobacterales bacterium | reverse complement strand
GGGTCTTGGTCAGCGGCGTGTGCAGCATCCAGGTCAGGTTGAATTCGCCGATGGACAGCGTCGTCACCATCAGCGCCCCGGCCAGGATGCCCGGCTTGGCGTTGGGCAGGGCGATGGTGCGGAAGCGGGTCCAGAACCCGGCGCCCAGGCTGGCCGCGCCTTCCTCCAGCGTCGGCAGGTCGATGGCCGCGAAGACGGCGGTCACGGAGCGCACCATGAAGGGCAGGGTGAAGAGCACATGGCCGACCAGGATGAAGAGCCAACTTGACCGGAAGCCGCCGCTGCCGCCGTAGGTCACCAGAAGCGCCAGGGCCAGAGCCAGCCCCGGAATGGCGACGGGCAGGGTGATGACCTCTTCGGCCAGGCGCGTCCAGCGCGAGGCGCGGCGCACCAGGACATAGGCCAGCGGCACGCCGATGATCAGGGTCACGGCCAGGCAGGCCAAGGCAAGGATCATGGACAGCAGGATGCTGTCGGCATAGAGCGACCAGACCTCCTGCACCCAATGCAGGGTCAGGCCCGACGACAGGCCCTGAAACAGGTTGGCGGTCAATCCGGCGACCATGGACATGCCGACGGGGACGGCTAGAAACAGGCACAGGATCAGCGTCAAGGCCAATTGTCCGGCGAAGGCGAGGCGGCGGGTCGGCCTGCGGGACGCGGGCGATGTGCGACGCATGTCTCAGCCCCCGCCCATGGTGATCGTGCCGCCCGCCAGCCTACGCGCCAGCATCAGGCAGCCCCAGGTGATCAGGCCGAGCGCGATGCTCAGGGCCGCGGCCCCGGCGATATTGGCGTTCAGCGTGAACTCGGTATAGATGGTCATCGGCAGGACGTCGATGTCGGTGGCCAGGGTGAAGGCGGTGCCGAAGGCGCCCATGGCGGTGGCGAAGCAGATGGCGCCGGACGACACCAAGGCGGGCATCAGGCCCGGAATGATGACGTCGCGCACCACCCGCCATCCCGGCGCGCCCAGTGACCGCGCGGCTTCTTCCAAGGCCGGGTCCAGCTTTTCCGCTCCGGCCATGACGGCCAGGATGACGCGCGGGATGGAGAAATAGAGATAGCCGACGAACAGACCCGCCAAGCCATAGGCGAAGACCAGTCGGTCGCCGGTCAGGGCGTCGGTCAGGTCGCCGATAACACCTTGGCGTCCGGCCAGCATGATGACCATGAAGCCGACGACGGTGCCGGGAAAAGACAGCGGCAGCGTCAATATGGCGATCAGAAGGTCGCGGCCCGGAAAATGGTTGCGGGTCAGGAAGACGCCGACGATGCCGCATAGAACCAGCGCGGCGGCGGTGACGCCGACGGCCATGACCAGGGTCTGTATCAGGCTTTCCAGATAGCGCGGATGGGTCACGACCAGGGCATAGGTCGCCAGACCGTCCGGTCCGTCGGCGACCAGCAGCGCGACCTTGGCCAAAGGCAGCAGGAAAAACGCGCAGGTGAAGATGATGGCCGGAAGGGCCAGCAGGAGCAGATGCGCGCGGAAGGTGGGGCGGCGGAACGGACGACCCGAAGGCCGTCCGTCGGTCGCCGAAAGATCAGCGGACTTCATTGAGGTAGCGGTCCTGGAAGGTCTTCTGGGCCGCGGCCATCTTGCCGTAATCCACGGTTCCGGCGCGGCTGTACTCGCTTTCCGGCAGGAACTTGCTCTTGGCTTCGGCGGACATGGCGTCGGCCAGCACCGGGCGCAGGAAGGCCCCGGCCCAATGGGCCTGACCGGCGTCGGACAGCACGTAGTCGAGGATCTTCTTGCCGTTCTCGGCGTGCGGGCCGTTCTTGACCAGGCTCATCACGTAGGGAACGGTCAGGGTGCCTTCCTGGGGAATGACGAAGGTCGTCGGGGCACCGTCCTTGTACTGGGCGCGGTAGGCGTTGAAGTCGTAATCGAACAGGATGGGGATTTCACCCGACAGGACGCGGGCGTAGGAGGTCTGCTTGGGAACGATGGGATCGTTCTCGGCCAGCTTCTTGAAGAAGTCGATGACCGGGTCGAAGTTGTCGAGCGACCCGCCCAGGGCCTGGTTGATCGCGACCGAGGACGCGAAGCCGACGAAGGCGCTCGACGGGTCCAGGTAGCCGACCTTGCCCTTGTATTCGGGCTTCAGAAGGTCCTGCCAGCCGGTCGGGACGGGGGTGTCGCCCAGGGCGGCCTTGTTCACGAACAGGCCGATGGTCCCGGCGTGAATGGCGAACCAATTGCCGTCGGCGTCCTTCAGGCCATCGGGGATGCGGTCGAAGTTGGCGGGCTTGTAGGCGGCGACCACGCCTTCTTCCTTGGCCTTGATGCCGAAGGAGACGCCGTAGTAGGCGACGTCGGCGACCGGGTTGTCCCGCTCGGCCAGGAGCTGGGACAGGGTCTGGCCCGAATTCTTGTTGTCGGAGGGGACGCTGAGGCCCAGGTCCCGCTCGATGTTCTTGAGCTGGCCGCCCCAGTCCGCCCATTCCGGCGGGCAGTTGTAGCAGATGGCGACATCATCGGCGGCCACGGACGGGGCCGACATCAAGGTGGTGCTGGCGGCGAGCGCGCCGGCAGCGAAAACGAGGCGCTTCAAAAACACGACCGATCTCCCTACGATGGAGTGATTCCATGGGCGGCGGCCCGGGGCGGAGGCCCCAGGGATTCGCCGTCGCGGATGCCATGGGGCAGCAACAGGCTTCGCGGGCTTGCCTGCCCCTCGATAAGGCCAAGCAGGAGGTCCACCGCCTGCCGGCCCATCTCCCGGGTAGGCTGGACCACCGTGCTCAGGCTCGGCTGGACCAGCTTACCCACCTCGATCCCGTCGAACCCGACGACGGAAAGGTCTTCCGGCACGCTCAGGCCCAGCTCCCCGCAGGCGCGGATGGCGGCCAGGGCCAGCATGTCGTTGGAACAGACCAGGGCCGTGACCCGCTGACGCGCGAAAAGGGCGCGCAGGCGGTCGGCCAACTGCATCTTGTTGAAGTCGACTTCCAGGACCGGACCCGGCGGCAGGCCCGCGTCGGCCAACGCGGCCTGGAAGCCGTCGTGGCGCAGGCGGGAACGGTCCGACGCGGCGAAGGCACCGGCGATCATCGCCATGTGTCGGTGTCCGGCGTCGAGAAGGCGGGTCGTCATGGCCCGCTCCGCCGCCGCGTTGTCGACCGTGACGGCGGCGGTCCCAGGTGTCCGCGGCTGGTTGTAGAGCAGAACGTGAGGCACCGCCTCCTGGCGCAGGGTTTCCACCGCGGCGCTTCCGTCGGCGTCGGCGACGGTCAGGATCAGCCCGTCCACCCGGTTCGACAGCAGGGTCGCGATGGCGGTGTCTTCCCGCACCGGATCGTAGTCGGACACGGTCAGCAGAAGTGTATAGCCCGCCGCCTGCGCCCTTTCCTCGATCCCGCCGACGGAGTCCGCGAAGACGGGGTTGTAGAGGGACGGAACCAGAATGCCCAGGGTCCGGGTTTCGGCGCTCTTCAGGCGGCGACCGATGGCGTTGGGGCGGTAGCCGAGGCTGGCCATGGCCGCCCGCACGGCGGCGACCGTCTCCGGTCGGGCGCGGGTCGGATCGTTCAGGACGCGCGACACCGTGGCGATGGACACCCCCGCCGCCGCCGCCACGTCCTTGATGGTCCGCTTACTCATGCCGCTCCCCCGATTGGTCAGGGGATGATAGCCGGACGCGGTGACCGTTTCGTGACGGCTATGTAAACGTTTTCATAAACGTTCCCACGTGGTCGAGCGGCGCCACGCCGCGACTCCCGAGCGACGCTACGGCACCCGGCGCGGACCGCCGACCGCCGACGCGGGAGTCCCGAAACGTTCATCAAAGGGCCACACGGATGAAACGGAAACCCGTCACAGTTGCGGCCATCTGCTCCCGCGTTCGACCCATCAATGGAGGTGATTCATGAAGCGGTATCTCGGTGGACTGGCGGTGGCGGCGATCAGCCTCGCCGTCTCGCTCCCGGCCCTGGCGGCCGAAGAAATCCAGTTCTGGCATGCCCTTGGCGGTCAGCTCGGTGAACGGACCGAACAGATCGTCGCCGACTACAACGCGTCCCAGGACGCCTACAAGGTCGTGCCGGTCTACAAGGGCACCTACACCGAGACCATGACCGCCGCCATCGCGGCCTTCCGCGCCAAGCAGCAGCCGCACATCGTGCAGGTGTTCGAGGTCGGCACCGCCACCATGATGAACGCCGAGGGCGCCATCCGCCCGGTCTACAAGCTGATGGAAGAGGCCGGTCAGACCGACTTCTCCGCCGAACCCTACCTGGACGCCGTCGCGGCCTACTACACCACCACCGATGGAAAGCTTCTGTCGCTGCCGTTCAACTCCTCGACGCCGGTGATGTTCTACAACAAGGACGCCATGAAGGCGGCGGGCCTTGACCCGAACCAGCCGCCCAAGACCTGGCCGGAACTGGCCGACATGACGAAGAAGATCGTCGACGCGGGCGGCGCCACCTGCGGCTTCACCACCGGCTGGCCGTCCTGGGTGCAGATCGAGAACATGTCCGCCTGGCACGACAAGCCCATCGCCACCAAGGCCAACGGCTTCGCCGGGACCGACACCGAGCTGGAAATCAACAAGCCGTTCCAGGTCAAGCATATCCAGCAGCTCGCCGACTGGCAGCAGGACCGCACCTTCGTCTATGGCGGTCGCCGCGGCGACGCCAACCCGCTGTTCCTGAACAGCGACTGCTGGATCGTGATGAACTCGTCGGCCTACTACGACACCTTCGCCAGCGGCGCGAAGTTCGAATGGGGCGTCGCCATGCTGCCCTATTGGCCGGAGGTCGTCGACCAGCCCCAGAACTCCATCATCGGCGGCGCCACCCTATGGGTGCTGAACGGCCATGCCGACGCCGAATACAAGGGGGTGGCCGACTTCCTGAAGTACCTTTCCAGCCCGGAAGTGCAGTACGCCTGGCATGAAGGCACCGGCTACGTGCCGATCACCGACGCCGCCTACGACCTGGCGGTGGAGCGGGACCTTTACGGCAAGAAGCCGGGCAAGGACATCGCCGTCAAGCAGTTGACCCTGCATGCCCCGACCGAAAACTCCAAGGGCTTGCGTCTGGGTAACTTCGTCCAGATCCGCGATGTCATCGAGCAGGAGCTTGAGAACGTCTTCGCCGGGAAGAAGAGCGCCCAGCAGGGCCTCGACGACGCGGTCGAAGAGGGCAACAAGCTGCTGCGCAAGTTCGAGCGTCAGGCCGGCTAAGCCCTGGCCCACGACCCGGCGGCGGCCTCCGGTGGGGGCCGCCGTCCGGCGTTTCGGCCCAAGTCTTTTCGACCTCCGCCCGGCAGTTCTCCAACCCCTTGTCTCCTCAGGCCCATGCATAAGACGGTGACGTTCCGGAACCTCTGGCTGCCCTATCTGCTGCTCTTGCCGCAGTTGGCCGTCACGGTGGTCTTTTTCCTCTGGCCCGCCGGGCAGGCGCTGGTTCAGGCGTTCCTGCTGGAAGACGCCTTCGGCCTGTCGACCGAGTTCGTGTGGCTTGAAAACTTCGAAGCCCTGCTGACGGACGGCGGTTACCTGGACGTCCTCATCAATACCGTGGTCTTCAGCCTGGGCGTGACCATCGGATCCATGGTCCTGGCCCTGGTTCTGGCCGTCATGGCCGACGGCGTGATGCGGGGAAAGCGCGTCTACCAGCTGCTTCTGACCTGGCCCTATGCCGTGGCGCCCGCCGTCGCCGGGGTACTGTGGATGTTCCTGTTCAACCCGTCCAACGGCGTCTTGGCGCTGGCCATGCGGTCGATCGGCTACGACTGGAACAACTATCTCAACGGCGGGCAGGCCATGGTGCTGGTGGTCCTGGCCGCCGCCTGGCCGCGCATCGCCTACAACTTCATCTTTTTCCTGGCCGCCTTGCAGTCGATCCCCAAGTCGTTGATCGAGGCCGCGGCCATCGACGGCGCCGGTCCGGTCCGTCGCTTCTTCGGCGTGATCTTCCCGCTTCTGTCGCCGACGACGTTCTTCCTGACGGTGGTCAATCTCGTCTACGCCTTTTTCGAGACCTTCGGCGTCATCCACACGGTGACCCAGGGCGGACCCGGCAACGCCACCGAAATCCTGGTCTACAAGGTCTTCAAGGACGGCTTCATCGGTCTCGACATGGGATCGTCGGCGGCCCAGTCGGTCATTCTGATGGTCATCGTCATCGGCTTGACCGCCGTGCAGTTCCGCTATGTCGAGCGCAAGGTGCAGTACTGATGGTCGAGCATCGCCCCCTCTGGACCATCCTGACCCACGCCGTCCTTCTGGCCGGGCTGGTCTTCACCATGTTCCCCATCTACGTCGCCCTGGTCGCCGCCAGTCATGACGCCCAGACCTTGATCGGCAGCGTGCCCATGACCTTCGGGGACCATTTCTGGGACAACTTCCGCAAGGTCATCACCGAAGGCACGGCGGCGCCGGGCGCCGCGCCGGTGGGGCCGATGCTGGTCAACAGTTTCGTCATGGCGCTGGGGATCGCGGTGGGCAAGATCGCCATCTCCATCCTGTCGGCCTTCGCCGTGGTCTACTTCCGCTTTCCGCTGCGCATGGTCTGCTTCTGGCTGATCTTTTCGACGCTCATGCTGCCGGTCGAGGTACGCATCCTGCCGACCTACGAGGTCATCGCCAACCTGGGCCTGCTCGACAGCTACGCCGGTCTGACGGTGCCGCTGATCGCCTCGGCGACGGCGACCTTCCTGTTCCGGCAATTCTTCCTGACCGTTCCCGACGAACTGGTGGAGGCGGCCCGCATCGACGGCGCCGGACCCATGCGTTTCTTCAAGGACGTTCTTCTGCCGCTGTCGCGCACCAACATGGCGGCGCTTTTCGTGATCCTGTTCCTTTACGGCTGGAACCAATACCTCTGGCCGCTTCTGGTGACCACCGACGAAGGCATGTACACCATCGTCATGGGCATCAAGCGCATGATCGCCGTCGGCGACGACGTGATCGAATGGAACTTGGCCATGGCGACCGCCTTGCTCGCCATGCTGCCGCCCGTGGCCGTCGTCGTGCTCATGCAGCGGCTTTTCGTCAAGGGCCTCGTCGAGGTCGAGAAGTAAGAGAACCCCATGGCAGCCATCACCCTTACCGGCGTTCGCAAATCCTATGGCGACGTGCCCGTCATTCACGGCATCGACCTGACCGTCGCCGACGGAGAGTTCGTCGTCATCGTCGGTCCCTCAGGCTGCGGCAAGTCGACGCTTCTGCGCATGGTCGCGGGCCTGGAGGAGATCACCGAGGGCACGGTCGATATCGGCGGTCGGGTGGTCAATCGCCTGGAACCCAAGGACCGCGACATCGCCATGGTGTTCCAGAACTACGCGCTCTATCCGCATA
>CAZFRK010000156.1:0-7339 GCA_964521375.1 uncultured Rhodobacterales bacterium | reverse complement strand
GGGCATGTTCGTCCATCCCGAACAGGTGGCCGAGATCGTCAAGCGCCACCCGGAGGTGGTGAAGGCCCGTCTGGTCGTCGACAGCGTCGACAACAAGGACACCATGACCCTGAAGGTGGAGATCGCCGGAAACGGCGCCGCGCCGGACGCCCTGGCCGGAACCCTTCAGGACGTCGCCAAGCTGAAGGGCGCCGTCGAGGCGGTGCCGGAAGGCGGCCTGCCCAACGACGGCAAGGTCATCGACGACGTGCGCACCTACCAATAGGGCGCGCGATCGCTCCTCCAAAAGGAAACGGGGCCGCCTCCGATGGGAAGCGGCCCCTATTTCGTGTCGTTCGACCGACGCCTTGGACCGTCAGCGCGGCTCCAGGCGCAGGGCGCCGTCCAGGCGGATGGTTTCGCCGTTGAGCATGCGGTTGGCGGCGATGGACAGCACCAGCTGGCCGTATTCGCTGCCCAGGCCCAGGCGCGCCGGATAGAGCATCTTGGCGACCAGGCTGTCGTAGACCTCCGGCGGCAGGCCGGTCATCATCGGCGTCTCGAACAGGCCCGGGGCGATGCACATGACGCGCACGCCCTTGGAGGCGAATTCGCGGGCCGCCGGAAGGGTCAGGCTGGAGACGCCGCCCTTGGAGGCCGAATAGGCCGCCTGGCCGAGCTGCCCCTCGAAGGCGGCGATGGAGGCGGTGTTGACGATCAGGCCGCGCTCGCCTTCGTCCAGCGGGTCCAGCGACAGCATGTGCGTGGCCGCCCGGCTCATGACGTTGAAGGTGCCGATCAGGTTCACCTGGATGGTGCGCGCGAAGCCGTCCAGATCCATGGGACCGTTCTTGCCGACGATGCGCCCGCCATGGACGATGCCCGCGCAGTTGACGCAGATACGGGCCGGGCCGTTGGCCTCCCGCCCCTTGGCCAGGGCCGCGTCGACGCTGTCGGGGCTGGTCACGTCGCAGACGGCGGCGGTGGCGCCGATCTCCTTGGCGGTGGCGGCCAGCTTCTCTTCCTGCACGTCCAGAATCGTCACCTTGGCACCGGCGCCGATCAGCGCCTCGGCGGTGGCCCGGCCGAGGCCCGACGCGCCGCCCGTGACAATGGCGGACTGCCCTTTAACGTCCATGGATGTTCCTCCTGTTCGGGGTGGTCTTTGCTTGAAAAACTATTGCCGTGCAGCGATAGCAGATTCGCCCCGCGTATGCGAGAGCCGAGGCGATTGTATGCCGTTTGGAGGGCGTGGGGCAGTTTCCCCACCCGCCGCTCCCGCCCGCCGTGTACACTTCGGGCAGCGACCACGGGGGAGGCGCGCCGCATGACTCCGATGCTGGTGCCGAAGATCGCGGCAATTCTGGGATTGGGAATCGCCGCCCAATGGACGGCCTGGCGCTTCCAGGTGCCCGCCATCGTCCTGCTGGCGGTGACGGGGCTGGTGGCCGGGCCGGTGACGGGATTGATCGACCCGCCGCGGGATTTCGGCGGCCTTTTGGGGCCGCTGGTGGCGGTCTCGGTGGCGGTGATCCTGTTCGAAGGCGGCCTGGGCCTGCACTTCGCCGCCATTCGGGGCGCCGCGCCCGCCATCCGGCGCCTGATCCTTCTGGGCGCGCCCCTGGGCTGGCTTCTGGGCGCCGTGGCGGCCCATTGGGTCGCCGGCCTGTCCTGGCCGGTGGCCATCCTGTTCGGCGGCATCCTGGTGGTCACCGGGCCGACGGTGATCGCCCCCTTGCTGCGGCAGGCCCGCCTGACCCAGCGTCCGGCGGCGGTCCTGCAATGGGAAGGCATCATCAACGATCCCATCGGCGCCCTCTTCGCCGTCCTCTCCTACGAGGTGATCGTCCATTGGGGAGACCACGGCGACGTCGCCGCCGTGGCGCCGCTGCTGCTGGTCGGCGTCCTGGTTGCGGTGGCGTTGGGCGCCGCGGTCGGCTGGGGGCTGGCCTGGGCGTTCCGGCGCGGCGCCGTGCCGGAGTTCCTGAAGGCGCCGGTCCTGCTCAGCGCCATCATCGCCACCTTCGCCGCCGCCAACGCGGTCTACGAGGAATCCGGGCTGCTGGCCGTCACCGCCATGGGTCTGGTGGTCGGCAATTCGCGCATCGCCGCCTTGGACGAATTGCGCCGCTTCAAGGAAAACGTCGCCGTCGTCCTGATCTCGGTCCTTTTCGTGGTCCTGGCGGCGCAACTGTCCTGGGCCGACGTCCAGGCCCTGGAGCCGCGCCACGCCCTGTTCGTCGCCGCCGTCCTGGTCCTGGTGCGTCCGGTCACGGTCTTCGCCTCGACCATCGGCAGCAAGCTGTCCTGGCAGGAGCGCGCCCTGGTCGCCTGGATCGCCCCGCGCGGCATCGTCGCCGTGGCCGTCGCCGGGCTGTTCGCCACCAAGCTGACGGCGATCGGCCATCCCGACGGCGCCTTGCTGGTGCCCCTGACCTTCGCCATCGTCTTCGCCACCGTCGCCGCCCACGGCTTCACCATCAAGCCGCTGGCCCGCCGCCTGGGTCTGGTGTCGGCCCGGCGGCCGGGCATCCTGCTGGTCGGCGGCAGCCCGTGGTCGACGGCCCTGGCCGAGACGCTGCACGGGCTGGAGGTGCCGGTCATCATCGCCGATACGGAATGGCACCGCCTGGCCGAGCCGCGCCGCCGGGGCCTGGCCACCTACTATGGGGAAATCCTGTCGGAGGTGACGGAGAACCACCTGGAACTCAACGCCTACGGCCATCTCATCGCGGCCACCGACAACGACGCCTACAACGCCCTGGTCTGCACCGACCTGGGGCCGGAGTTGGGGCGCCTGAACGTCTATCAGATCGGTCGTCACGCCGGGGACGAGAAGGAGACCCACCGCCGATCCTTCACCATCGGCGGGCGGACGCTGTTGCGCTCCGGCGCCGACTTCGACGAATTGAACCTGCGCGTCCGCCGCGGCTGGCGATTCCAGAAGACGCGGCTCAGCGACGACTATTCCATCGACCGCTACCGCGCCGAACGCCCGGAGGGAACGGAAATCCTGCTGATCCTGAAGGGCGGCAAGGAGATCGTCTTCTCGACCCGCCGCGAGGCCGCCAAGGCCGAGGCCGGAGACACCCTGATCGCCATGGCCCCGCCGGAAAGGGGATAGAGCGGGTTATGCTCCCATAGGGCCGCGAAACCTGCTCTATCCTTTGTTTTTTGTACGGCAAATACGTCGTCTCGGACGAGTTCGTCCATTTGGGATTTGCTCTAAGCGCCTCCGGTCGGCGGCTTGTGTCTCGGGAAGGTCCCCACGGATCCGGGATAATCCAACAAAAAAGGGCGCCCCTCGCGGGACGCCCCTTTTCCTGACCGGCTCGTCGGTCGGGGAAGGTCGAGGATTACTCGCCCTTCTTGTCTTCCTGGGCCTGCTTGAGGGCGGCGCCCAGAATGTCGCCCAGCGAGGCGCCGGAGTCGGTGGAGCCGAACTCCTGCATGGCCTGCTTCTCTTCCTCGATTTCCCGCTGCTTGACCGACAGGGTCATCTTGCGGGTCTTCGGGTCGATCTGGGTGATCTTGGCGTCGATCTTCTCGCCGACGGCGAAGCGCTCGGGGCGCTGGTCGCCGCGGTCGCGGGCCAGGTCGGATTTGCGGATGAAGCCGGTGGCGCCATCGACCTCGACCTCGACGCCGTTGTCCTGGACCTGGGTGATGACGCCGGTCACCACCTGGCCACGACGCAGGCCGGAGGTGGCCTGTTCGAACGGATCTTCCTCAAGCTGCTTCATGCCGAGGGAGATGCGCTCCTTGTCGGTATCGACATCGAGCACCTTCGCCTTGACCACGTCGCCGCGCGAGAAGTCCTTCACGGCCTCTTCGCCGCTCATCGACCAGGACAGGTCGGAGAGGTGAACCATGCCGTCGATTTCGCCGGGCAGGCCGATGAACAGACCGAATTCGGTGATGTTCTTGATCTCGCCCTCGACCACGGTGCCGGCCGGGAACTTCTCGGAGAAGTCGTCCCACGGGTTGCCCATGCACTGCTTGAGGCCGAGCGAGATACGGCGCTTTTCCGGGTCCACGTCGAGGATCATGACTTCCACTTCCTGAGAGGTGGAGACGATCTTGCCCGGGTGGATGTTCTTCTTGGTCCAGCTCATTTCGGAGACGTGGACCAGACCTTCGACACCGGCTTCCAGCTCCACGAAGGCGCCGTAGTCGGTGATGTTGGTCACGCGGCCGGTGAACTTGGTGCCGACCGGGTACTTGGCGGCGACGCCTTCCCACGGATCGGCTTCCAGCTGCTTCATGCCGAGGCTGATGCGCTGGGTTTCCGGGTTGAAGCGGATCACCTGGACCTTGACGGTCTGGCCGATGGACAGGGCCTCGGTCGGGTGGTTGACCCGCTTCCAGGAGATGTCGGTCACGTGCAGCAGGCCGTCGACGCCGCCCAGGTCCACGAAGGCGCCGTAGTCGGTGATGTTCTTGACGACGCCTTCCAGCACCATGCCTTCCTTGAGGCCGGCCATGAGCTTGGCGCGTTCCTCGGCGCGGCTCTCTTCGAGCACGGCGCGGCGGGAGACGACGATGTTGCCGCGGGCGCGGTCCATCTTCAGGATCTGGAAGGTCTGCGGCTGGCCCATCAGCGGGGTGATGTCGCGGACCGGACGGATGTCCACCTGGGAACCGGGCAGGAAGGCCACGGCGCCGTTCAGGTCGACGGTGAAGCCGCCCTTGACGCGACCGAAGATCACGCCGTCGACGCGCTGGCTGTCGTTGAAGGCGGCTTCCAGTTCGTTCCAGGCTTCTTCGCGGCGCGCCTTGTCGCGCGACAGGACGATCATGCCGTCGCGGTCTTCATAGCGCTCGACGAACACCTCGACGGTGTCGCCCTTCTTCAGTTCCGCTTCTTCCCCGGCGCGGGAGAATTCCTTGAGGGCGATGCGGCCCTCGGACTTCAGTCCGACGTCGACCAGGGCGTAGTCACCGTCCACGGAGACGACGGTGCCCCGCAGGACGCCGCCTTCAAGGGCGGATTCCTGGGAAAGCGACTCCTCGAGGAGGGCTTCAAAATCTTCTTTGGCGGCTTCAGCCATGTGACTCATAGTCCTTTCGTTTCGTTTTAACAGGCCGACCGGTTGGTTCCGGCGGTCTTCCGGTCGCCACGACGACGATCCGACGAGTCGGATGCCGCCGCGACGCGGCGTTCCACGGCCCCTTCATAGGGCGGACACGCGAAAAACACAGGCACCCTCCGCTCCGGCCCTTCCGGCCCGTGCGGCGGCTTACCCGCGGTTCACGTAATCCAGGACGGCGGCGAAAGCCGCGTCCGCGTCCAGATCCGAGGTGTCCAAGACGAAGGCGTCCTCGGCTGGGCGCAGTGGCGCCACCGAGCGTTCGGCGTCGCGCGCGTCCCTGTCCTTCATATCCTGAAGGACGCGCGACTCTATACCCTCAAACCCCCGGTCCCGCAACTCCTTGACGCGGCGGCGGGCGCGTTCTTCCACCGAGGCCGTGACGAACAGCTTATGCGGGGCGTCCGGGCAGACGACGGTGCCGATGTCGCGCCCGTCGAGGACGGCGCCCGCCTTGCCGTCGGGCGGCTGGTGGGCGAATCGGCGTTGGAAATCGAGAAGCGCCGCCCGCACGCCGGGCACGGCGGCGACCTTCGAGGCGGCCTGCCCGCCAACGTCGGATCGCAGGTCCGGGTCGGCCTGAAGCGCGGCGAGGCGTTCGGGCGTCAGGGCGCGGGCGGCCTGTTCGGCGGCGACGGCGTCCTCGGGGTCGGCGCCGTCGCGCAGGACGGCCAGGCCGACGGCGCGGTAGATGGAGCCGGTGTCCAGATAGGCGAGGTCCAGATGGTCGGCCAGACGGCGGGCCAGCGTTCCCTTTCCGGCGGCGGCGGGGCCGTCGATGGCGATGACCATGGCGGGGGCTTGGGCGGTCGTGTCGGTCATCGGGGCGCTTCGTCGCGGGTGGCGGACAGCAGGCCGCCGAGGCGGGTCATCAGCGGCACGAAGTCGGGGAAGCTGGTGGCGATGGCCCCGGCGTCGTCGACACCCACCGGCTCGGCGGTCGCCAATCCCAGGACCAGGAAGCTCATGGCGATGCGGTGGTCCAGTTCGACGGGGATCTCCGCGCCGCCGCGCGGGGCCTGCCCGCCGCCCCGGACGATCAGGCTGTCGCCCTCGACCCGCGCGTCGGCCCCGCAGGCCCGCAGCCCATTGGCGGTGCCGTTCAGGCGGTCGCTTTCCTTGACCTTCAGTTCGGCCAGGCCCTCCATCACCGTCTCTCCCGTGGCGCAGGCGGCGGCCATGGCGAGGATCGGGTATTCGTCGATCATCGAGGGCGCGCGCGCCGCCGGGACGGTGACGCCGGTCAGGGCGGAATGGCGGACTTCCAGGTCGGCCACCGGCTCCCCGGCCTCGACGCGCTCGTTCACCAACTTGAGGTCGGCGCCCATCTCCAGGAGGGTGGTGAACAGGCCGGTGCGCAGCGGGTTCATGCCGACGTTGCGGACGATGACGTGCGATCCCGGGACGATGAGCGCGGCGACCACCGGGAAGGCGGCGGAGGACGGATCGCCGGGCACCACCACGGGCCGACCGGTCAGCTCGGGCTGGCCGGTCAGGGTGACGCGCCGTCCCTCCGGGGTGTCCTCGACCCGCAGGTCGGCGCCGAAGGCGCGCAGCATCAGCTCGGTGTGGTCGCGGGTCGGCTCCGGCTCGATCACCGCGGTCTCGCCGGGGGTGTTGAGACCGGCCAGCAGGACCGCCGACTTCACCTGCGCCGAGGCGACGGGAAGCCTGTAGGTCTGGGGCACCGGCGCGTCGGTGCCGGTGACGGCCAGCGGCAGGCGGCCGCCGGAGCGTCCGGTGAAGACGGCGCCGAAGCCGGACAGGGGATCGGTGACGCGGGCCATGGGCCGCTTGCGCAGGGAGGCGTCGCCGGTCAGGACCGAGGTGAAGGGATGGGTCGCCAGAAGCCCCATGAGCAGGCGCGCCCCGGTCCCGGAATTGCCCATGTCCAGGACGTCGTCGGGTTCGACCAGGCCGCCGACGCCGCGGCCGAACAGGTGCCAGCGCCCGTCCGCGGCACGCGTCACCTCGGCGCCCAGTCGGCGCATGGCGGCGGCGGTGCGCAGCACGTCCTCGCCTTCCAGCAGGCCCTCGACCACGGTCTCGCCGACGGCCAGGGCGCCGAACATGAGCGCCCGGTGGGAAATGGACTTGTCGCCCGGCACGCGGGCTTCGCCCCGCAGGCCCTCGGCGCCCGCCGACGCGGTCCGTCGCGCCCACAGGGGGCCGGTGGAACTGCCGCTCATCGCATCCTCTTTCGCTGTCGACTCTTCGCCCGCCTGGGGCCGCTGGCTGCGCCAAGTGGAGGTGAAGCCTGAGCGCGGCAC
>CAZFRK010000155.1:0-7377 GCA_964521375.1 uncultured Rhodobacterales bacterium | reverse complement strand
GCGCTTGATGATCTTGTCGGCGTGGACCATCTCCTCGATGGATTCCTTGTAGACCTTCTCGCCCAGTTCCGCGAAGCCCATGTTCCGCAACATGCGGGCGTGCAGGAAATACTGGTTGATGGCCGTCAGCTCATGCTTCAGGACCTTGTTCAGGTGCTTGACGACGTCCTTGTTGCCCTTCACGACAGACCTCCCATCTGGCTTTGCAGGTAATTTTGGATGCCCATCTTGTCGATCAGGGCAAGATGCGTTTCCAGCCACCACACATGATCTTCCTCGGTGTCGCCGAGCAGATCGCGCAGCATGCCGCGGGTGACGTAGTCCTTGCGCTCCTCGCAGAGCGCGATCATCGCCCTGAGACGCCGCGCCACCTCGAGCTCCATGTCCAGGTCATGGCGCAGCATGGTGGGGACGTCGCGGCTGGTGTTCATGGCGACACGGGCGCCCAGGTCCGGCGTCCCTTCCAGGAACAGAATGCGGTCGATGATCCGCCGGGAATGGTCCAGTTCTTCCTCATGCTCGTGCCGCACGCGTTCGCGCAGCGCCTCCAACCCCAGGTCGGCGTAGACCCGCGCATGGATCAGATACTGATCGGCCGCCGTCATCTCATAGGTGAGCAAACCGTTCAGGTGTTCGATGACTTCTGAATCCCCCTTCATAGGGCCTCTCCTTCTTGTCTTCGCTCTTCATATGTGAGGGAGCGAAACGATCATATCAACCACCCGCCGACTGGCTACATTTTTGCGATTCACTCGCATCAATACTTGAGAGGCGTTCTGAAAAGCACGCCCGACCCCGCATGCCTCCGTCACGGAAATGACAATTCGCAATGCGGAGAATATGACGTTTGTCTAAACAAACCTATTGGGGAGAGAGACGTAGACCCGAGAGGATTCAACCATCATGACCCGACGCATCATTGGCCGGGCCGTGGCCGGCGTTGCCCTAATGCTGGGGCTTCTGTCGACAGGGCCGACCGTCGCATCGACGGCCGACCACAGCCGATTCGATGAACTAAAACAATCGTTTGCCACTGGGCCGGATGTCACAAAGGCATGCCTGAAATGCCACACCGAGGCCGGCAAGCAGGTCCAGCATTCCATCCATTGGAACTGGTCCGCCGACAATCCCATGACCGGCCAGCGCGTCGGTAAGCTCAATGCGATCAACAGCTTCTGCGGATCGCCCATTTCCAACGAGCCGCGCTGCACCAGTTGCCACGTCGGCTACGGCTGGGAAGACGCGAGCTTCGATCACAGTGACGAAGCCAAGGTGGATTGTCTGGTATGCCACGACACCACCGGCGACTACTGGAAGCTTGAGGACGGCGCCGGTCATCCCATCTATGAGCCGACGGTCCTCAAGGGCGAGGAAGTCCAGCCGCCCGATCTGACCCGCATCGCCCAGCACGTCGGCAAGACGAGCCGCGAGAATTGCGGCGCCTGCCACTTCAACGGCGGCGGCGGCGACGGCGTCAAGCATGGGGACCTGGACAGCTCGCTGCTGACCGCCTCGAAGGCCCTGGACGTCCATATGGCCAAGGATGGCGGAAACATGTCCTGCGCCACCTGCCATACGTTCGATTCGCACATCCAGGATGGCAGCCGCTTCGCCATGACGGCGAAGGACACCCACGGCATCGACAAGCCGTTCGAGACCAAGGAAGGCCACGCGACCTGCGAGTCCTGCCATTCGGCGACGCCCCATCACGAGGCCAAGCTGAACGACCATACCGACCGCGTCGCCTGCCAGACCTGCCACATCCCCGAATTCGCCCGCGGCGGCGTCGCCACCAAGACGTGGTGGGACTGGTCCACGGCGGGCAAGATGGGTCCGGACGGCAAGCCGTTGAAGATCAAGGACGAGCACGGCCACTGGAAGTATCTGGCGACCAAGGGCGACTTCCAGTACGAGGAAGACGTCGTCCCGACCTACGCCTGGTTCGACGGCGCCGTGACCGCGACCACCGCCACCGACACCATCGACGACAGCGGCATCTGGCCGATGAACCGCATCGGCGGCGCGCCCGACGACCCGAACAGCCGCATCTGGCCGTTCAAGGTCATGCGCGGCAAGCAGCCCTACGACCCGGTGACCAAGCACCTGCTCATCAACCATGTCTATGGTCCCGGCGACGGCACGGCCTTCTGGTCCTACTTCGACTACCAGAAGTCCATCGAGACCGGCATGAAGACGGCGGGCCTCGACTGGTCGGGCGAAATCGGCTTCATCGAGACCACCATGCATTGGCCGATCACCCACATGGTCGGCCCGGCCGAGGACGCCCTGAAGTGTTCCCAGTGCCACGCCAAGGAAGGCGGGCGTCTGGCCGGAGTTCCCGGTCTCTACTTGCCGGGCCAGGACCGCATGCCGCTCATCGACATGGCCGGTATTGGCCTGCTCGGCCTGATCGGCGCCTCCGCCGGCGGCCACGCGCTGCTGCGCATCCTGACCCGCGGCCGCCGCCGCAAGAGCCACTAGGGAGACGCCTCATGAAAGTCCTGATGTACAAGCGTTTCGAACGCTTCTGGCACTGGTCCCAGGCGGCCCTGGTCCTGACGCTCGGCTTCTCCGGCTTCGAGATCCACGGCGCCTGGGCGGTGCTCGGCTTCAAGGCCGCCGTCCAGGTCCACACCATCGCCGCCTGGGCGCTGCTGGGGCTGTGGGTCTTCGCCATCTTCTGGCACCTGACCACCGGTGAATGGAAGAACTATGTCCCGACCCTCGAAAAGATCGGGCCGGTCTTCCGCTATTACACCGGCGGCATCTTCCGGGGCGAGGAGCATCCCTGGAACAAGACCCCGACGCGCAAGCTGAACCCGTTCCAGCGGCTGGCCTACCTGGGCCTGAAGCTGGGCATCAACCCGCTCATCATCGCCACCGGCCTGTCCTACATGTTCTACAACAGCCTGCCGGCCCTCGGCCTGCCGCTGCCGTTGGAGATCATCGGCCCGGCCCACACGGTGGCGGCCTACCTGATGGCCGGGTTCGTGCTGATGCACGCCTATCTGACCACCACCGGCGAGACCATCTTCGCCTACCACAAGGCCATGATCACCGGCTGGGAAGAGGTCCACGAGGCCTCCCCCACCGAGGACGGCCACAAGGCTCCGGCCGAGTAGGCGTCGTTTCGCTCCCGCACGCTCGGTCGCTTGGCGCCCGGTCCACTGCCCCGGACCGGGCGCCGCCTTTTTTTCGTGGGCTTGACGGCCTAAGGCGGCCCGCGTTTCATGACAAATCGTCCATGTTCGGCGTCATTGACGCTTCGCAATGCGGACCGCCGCACGCCTCGGGCAGGCTGACCCCAAGCTTTCACCCATACCCGTCCCCGCGGGCGCCTCGGCACCGCGTCCCCCCGCGACCGCTCCGGTCACGGGACTCTGGACTAAACGGCGCCAGCGTATATTAAGGGGCGGTAATATGATCCAGCGGACAGTCCGGCGGCGACGCGAGCCCCCTGAGTCCGCCGGGCAACCGACACGCGAACCCCCGGCCCCGCCGATGATGAGAGGACCCATGACCGACCACCCCCAGGCCCAAGCCGCCGCCGGGACCATTCCCGCCGAGACCGGCATCGCAGACAGTTGGCTGCGCCACGTTCCCGTTCCCCTGTTCGCCGTCGGCATGGGCGTCACCGGCCTCGGCATCGCCTGGCGCAAGGCCGCCCATGTCGCCGGCGCCCCGGCCATCGTCGGCGAAACCGTCATCACCCTGGCCGCCGTGCTGTTCGGACTGGTGGGCCTGCTCTATCTGGTCAAGGCGATCCGCCATCCGGAAGCGGTGGCCGGAGAGTTCCGCCACCCCATCCGCGGCAATTTCTTCGCCGCCATCTCCATCAGCCTGCTGCTTCTGGCCATTGGCGCCCTACCGCTCGGCCCCGCCGTCGCCCTGCCCGTCTGGAGCATCGGCGCCGCCGTCCATCTGGGCCTGACCCTGCACCTGCTGGGCCGCTGGATCGTGCGCAACCACGACCTCCAGCATTCCAACCCGGCATGGTTCATTCCGGTCGTCGGCAACATCGTCGTGCCGCTGGCCGGGGTTCCCCTTGGGCAGGTCGAGGTATCCTGGTTCTTCTTTTCCATCGGCATGGTGTTCTGGGTGCTGCTGTTCACCATCGTCTTTTACCGCATCGTCTTCCACGATCAGATGCCGGTGAAGTTCGTGCCGACGCTGTTCATCCTGGTGGCGCCGCCCGCCGTCGGCTTCCTGTCCTGGGCCGCCTTGACCGGCGGCGCGCTGGAGCCCATGGGCCGCGTCCTGTTCTACGGCGCCCTGTTCCTGACCCTGCTGCTGGCGACCCTGGTCCGCCAGTTCCTGCGCGTACCGTTCGCCGTCTCCTGGTGGGCCTACACCTTTCCGCTGGCGGCCATGACCGTGGCGACCCTGGAATTCGGCCATAAGGTCGGCGGCACCGTCCTGCCCATCATCGGCTGGGTGCTGTTGGCCGTGACCACCGTGGTCGTCGCCGTGGTCCTGGTGCGCACGGTCCTGGAAGCCATGCGCGGCCACCTGTTCCTGCCCGAATAGGGGCCGGACGGCGGACGGCGGATCACGAACGACACGCGACGGCGGCGCCCGGCCCCTCCGGACGCCGCTTCGCCTTGCCTTGCCCCGACCACCTTCGGCGGGCATCAGGCGCCTTTACGTCGCTCCCGCCGCGCGCTACACCTGCGTCCGGGTCCGACCGAGGGGGCGAGATATATGACCACGGACAACGGCAAGGCCATCGACGCGGGAACCGCGCCCACCGTCCTCGCCCAGGTCCGACAGGCCAGCCTGCATCCCGCCATCGAGGTGGACGGCTCCACCTCTTTGCGGAACGCCGCCCGCCGCATGAAGCTGGAGAACGCCCACTGCCTTCTGGTGCGCGACACGGAGGGTCGCGTCGGCCTCTTGACCGGCACCGATCTGCGCGACGCCGCCCTGGTCGACGACTTGCCGCCGAGCACCCCGGTCCTGGACCGCGCCTCCTTCGACCTGATCTACGTCCAAGAGGACGAGTTCCTGTTCGAGGCCCAGGCCCGCATGATCCGCCACGGCGTTCGGCGGCTTCCCGTGCGCCGCGACGACGCCATCATCGGTATCCTGGAACTGACCGACCTGCTGGCCGTCCTGGCCAACCAGGGCACTCTGGTCGCCAGCCTGATCGAACGCGCCGACACCATCGACGCCCTGCAAGAGGCCGCCGCGGCGCTGGACCCGTTGCTGCGCGACCTGCACGGGTCCGGAGTCAAGGTGCGCTCCATCGCCGGTCTGATGTCGGACTTGTCGCGCAAGCTTCAGCGTCGCCTGTTCGGGCTGCTGGCCTCCGCCGACCTCGCCGACCGCGCCTGCCTGATGGTCATGGGGTCGGAAGGACGCGGCGAGCAGATCGCCAAGACCGACCAGGACAACGCCCTGATCCTGGCCGACGACATCGATCCCGACGGCCTGCGCGACCTGACGCGCGCCTACACGGACGCCATGCTGCGTTTCGGCTATCCGCGCTGCCCCGGCGACATGATGGTGTCCAACCCCCTCTGGACGCGCACGGAAAGCGCCTTTCGCGACGCCATCCACGGCTGGCTGACGCAGCCCGGCGACAAAGCCTTCCTGCATCTGGCCGCCTTCCTGGACGCCGAGGCGGTCGGGGGCGACCCGGCACCGCTGGATCGTCTGCGCGCCTACCTCCACTCCCGCCTGACCGGCGACCAGGGCTTCCTGGCCCGCTTCGCCCGCCCCATCCTGTCCTTCGACACCCCCATCGGCCTGTTCCACCAGATCCGGGTCGAGCGCGGCGCGCACAAGGGCGAGATCGACATCAAGAAGGGCGGCATCTTCCCCATCGTCCACGGCACCCGTGCCCTGGCGCTGGAAAAGCACATCACGACGTCCGGCACCTTCGATCGCATCGAGGCCCTGCGCGAGGCCCGCCTCTTCGATACCGCCTTCGCCGCCGACCTGAGCGAGGCCCTCGCCCTGCTGATGGACATGCGCCTGCGCGCGCGCCTGACGATCGGTCACGACGACTATGTTCCGGCGGACAGGCTGACGACCCTGCGACACGACGCCCTGAAGGACAGCCTTCTCATCGTGAAGCGGTTCAAGGATCTGGTCTCCCACCACTTCCGGCTGGGCGCATTCTAACGATTGTTAGGGGTAGGTCATCCCCTGCCGAATCGAGTAGCGTTCCATCGCTGTAATTTCCAATTCCCATTCCTGAAAAACGCCTTTTTCGCTGTCGCCATGCGGCATTGCGAAAAATCATTGCACCTGAGAACGCAGGGACTTAAAGGATTTCGCACGTCGAGCCCTGCGATTTTTGCATACCACGTATACATTTTTGTGGAATTTGCACACAAATCCCTCTAAGGAAGCTGCGCCGCGACGGGGAGGTCGCGGCGCCCGACGCACCCATCCGAGGAGGGGAGAAAATGTCTCAAGACGTAACGGCCAAGATCCTCGCGGACCCCGACTTCCGCGCCCTGACCACCCGACGCAGCCGCTTCGCCTGGACCCTGGCGGCGATCATGTTCGTGGTCTTCTACGGCTTCATCCTGCTGGTCGCCTTCGCGCCCGAGGTCCTGGCGACGAAGATCGCCCCCGGCGCCACCCTGTCCATCGGCTGGCCCATCGGCGCCGCCATCATCGTTCTCGCCTGGGTGCTGACGGCGGTCTACGTCCGCCGCGCCAACGGCGAATTCGAGGCGCTGACCGTGAAGATCCTGGAGAACGCGAAATGACCATCGCCCGTTCGCTGACCGGCGGCGCGACCGTCGCCGCCACCCTCGCGACCACCCTCGCGACCACCGTCTTCCTGGCCGCCGCCCCGGCGCTGGCCGCCGGGGCCGTCGAAGGCCCGGTCGAGAAACAGGAAGTCAATCCGCTCGCCATCGGCATGTTCCTGACCTTCGTCCTGGTGACGCTCGGCATCACCTACTGGGCGGCCCGCCGCACCAATTCGGCCAAGGACTTCTACACCGCTGGCGGCGGCATCACCGGCTTCCAGAACGGCCTCGCCATCGCCGGCGACTATATGTCGGCGGCCACCCTTCTCGGTCTGACCGGCCTGATCTTCATGAAGGGCTATGACGGTCTGGTCTATTCCATCAGCTTCCTGGTCGGCTGGCCGATCATCCTGTTCCTGATGGCCGAGCGCCTGCGCAACCTGGGCAAGTTCACCTTCGCCGACATCACCGCCTATCGCCTGGGCCGGACCCAGATCCGCACCCTGTCGGCCTGCGGCTCGCTGGCCGTGGTGTCGCTTTACCTGATCGCCCAGATGGTCGGCGCCGGAAAGCTCATCCAGCTTCTGTTCGGCCTGGACTACGCCTACGCGGTGGTCCTGGTCGGCGTCCTAATGATGGCCTACGTCACCTTCGGCGGCATGATCGCCAC